>JAJYZK010000074.1 GCA_021799945.1 Acidobacteriota bacterium | reverse complement strand
TTTTATCTGGCGGGAGGATTGAACGACTCCTCCATTACCACGGCGGCCTCGATCGGCAATCTCACTTCGGAGATTCGCACCCTCTGCGCGCTGGGCGCGATCCACATCCGAGTAGCCATACTCCCTGAGGACAATCCCGGCTTTCACGCGGTGGCCGTGCGGCTCAATCCGGCCATTGAGGCCCTTCCCGCGCAGCTTGCGCCCGAGCTGCCGGACGCGGACATCCGCGTAAGCGCGTGGGGACGGCATTTCGACCAGGTCATGGAGGAGCCGGAACGCTTCGGCATCGTAGACACCACGAACCAATGCGCCGGACGGCGCATCTTCGGGCAAGATCCTACGCCGTGCCCGAATGTGGAGGAGCACTACTTCTATCACCAGCACCATCCCTCGACCCGGGTGCATCGGATTGTGGGGAACATGCTGTACATCGACCTGCTGGCCGAGGGCTGGGCGGCTCCCGGGCAGGATCCGGTGGCGATGGCCTTGAGCCCCTTCTGGCGCAGCGCCCGGCAGACGGAGACCATCCTGCCGATTCAGAGCCAGCCCGGCGCGCGGCCCCAGGCATCGCTGCTCTTCCACCCCTCGCGCATCCTCTCGGTGACCAGCGCGGATGGCCTCACCGTCTATGCGCCGGGCAAGGACTATCTGGCGGACAACCGGCGCGGAGTCATCACCATCCCGGCGGGCAGCCGCATCCCCTTCCGCACTCGCAGCCAGTTGGAGCCGACGCCGGCGGAGAATCTACAACAGTTCGCGGGAGACGATCCGGTGAAGGCGCCCGGCCTGTTCTACTCCGAGGGAGCGGTGTACGAGGGCTTCCAGACCTCCGTCGAATACGATTGCCGGCCCGGCCAGTGGAAAGGCGCCGCGCCCGGATTTGCCGGAGATCGGCTTCCCCGGACGATGGCCCTGCTTCGGGCGGCCAAGCCGCTCCATCTCCTGGTGATGGGCGACAGCATTTCCGCCGGGTACAACGCCTCCGGCTATCTGGGCTCCGCTCCGGAGTCTCCGGCGTATCCGGCATTGACGGCGGCGGCCCTGCAGCGCGTCTACGGGGCGCCGGTGTATCTGCGGAATGTTGCCGTCTCCGGCTGGCGGGCCAGCGACGGCGCGGCCCAGGCGGCAAAGCCGGGGCTGGCGGAAACCCATCCCGATCTGGCCATTGTGGCCTTCGGCATGAACGACGTCGGGAATCGCAACCCATCGGAGTACGCGGAGCGGATCGGGGCGATTCTGAAGAGCTTCCGCCGCGTCTCGCCGGAGACCGAGTTCATTCTGGTGGCGCCCATGACCGCCAATCCGCAGTGGGCGGCGGCGCCGGCGGAGGAGTTTCCCCGCTACCGGGATGCGCTGCAAACTCTGACCGGCCCCGGCGTGGTTCTCGCCGATGTAACCGCGGTGTGGCAGGGTTTGCTCGCTCGCAAGACCTTCTTCGAAATGACCGGAAACGGGGTGAATCACCCGAATGACTTTGGCCAGCGCATCTATGCCCAGGTCGTCGTCGCGGCTCTGGTGGCCGGCGCCCGATGAAGCCTGCGCAGGCTGGTAAGCTGGAAATGCCGCCCAGCCTCATTTCCCGGCGCTGAATCCCCGGCAAGGAAGACAAGAATGGCATCGATGAGTTACATACCGGATCCCAAGCGGTATCACGGCGCACAATTCCGGCGTTCGGGACGTTCGGGCGTGGCGCTGCCGCCCGTCTCCCTGGGCCTGTGGCAGAATTTTGGCGGCTCCGACGTCTTCGAGAACGCGCGGGCCATGATCCGCCGGGCCTTCGACCGCGGGGTCACGCACTTCGACCTGGCGAACAATTACGGAGCGCCTTACGGATCGGCGGAGGAGAACTTCGGCGAAATCCTCCGCAAGGATTTTCGGGGACTGCGCAACGAGCTGGTCATCTCCACCAAGGCGGGGTGGGATATGTGGCCCGGACCTTACGGATTGGGCGGCTCGCGCAAGTATCTGCTGGCCTCTCTGGACGACAGTCTGCGGCGCATGGGGTTGGAGTATGTAGACATTTTTTACTCGCACCGGCCCTCCCCGGAAGTTCCTCTGGAGGAGACCATGGGCGCGCTGGCGCAGGCCGTGCGGCAGGGCAAGGCTCTCTACGCGGGCATCTCCTCCTACGACCCGGAGCGAACGCGGGAAGCGGCGCGCATCCTGGCGGGCGAAGGAGTTCGTCTGCTGATCCATCAGCCCTCCTATTCGCTGCTGAACCGCTGGGTGGAACAGGGCCTGCTCGACACGCTGGAGGAGCTGGGCGTGGGCTGCATCGCCTTTTCCCCGCTGGGCCAGGGAATGCTGACGTCGAAATATCTGCATGGGATTCCGCAGGAGTCCCGCGCCAAGCTCGAAGGCTCGCTCGGCAAGCGATTGTTGAGCGAGGAGAATCTCCAGCGGGTGAAGGCCCTGCACGAGATTGCCGCGGGCCGCGGGCAAAGCCTGGCCCAGATGGCGATCGCCTGGGTGCTGCGCGACCCGCGGGTCACCTCGGCGCTGATCGGGGTGCGGAACGTCGAACAACTGGACGACTCGCTGGATGCGCTGAAGAATCTCCATTTCACCGGCGCCGAGCTGAGCGCCATCGACCGGTACGCGGTGGAGAGCGGCATCGATCTCTGGCGGACGGCGCGGGAGGGTGTGCCGCAAAAGACTGCCTGGACCGTCCTGAGCCCGAACAAGTCGGGCGCCCGGTGACGCCATCCGGATAGCGAAGAAAGGAGCGGGCTTCTTCGAACGCGAGAGCCGCGCAGTGACGAGCCGGAAAAGTCGAATCCCGGGCGCATGTTTGCCAGCCCAGGCGACGCCATCGGGAACCTTTCCCCGCCCGGCTGCGGCGACGATCGAGAGAACCTTCGTTGACGCCCGCGGCGGCGCGGAGGCAGCCTTCGGACTCCTCCGCGTCGGCTCTGATTTTCGCGCGGCGCCGCCCGGCAGCTCTTCGCGCCAACGGACCCTAGTGTGGCGAATCGGAAATTCGCTACAGAACAACCACAGATCCTTCGACTCCGTTTGGCCCAAAAGCCGGCCAAACTCCGCTTAGGATGACAGTTCCTTTGTTCTGCGAACTTCGGACTCAGGACCCTAGCCTATGAAACCCGTATCCGCTACCGGCCGCGCGGCCTTTGAGCGCACCCTGGCCAGCGCCAAGCGGACCATGGTGCTGAGCGAGATTCTCAAGCTGGCCTTCGACAGCTTCAAGTCCAACAAAGTCCGCTTTCTGCTGACGGCTCTGGGCATGGTGGTGGGGTCGGCTTCGCTGATTCTGGTGGTCACCGTGGGGCTCACCGGCAGGCAGTACATTCTGAGCGAGATTCAGGGCATCGGCTCCAACATGGTCGTTGTGGAGTACTCGGGCGGCGGCCCCGGGTCGCCGGGACGGCGCGACTTCCGCAGCGACTTCCTCACCCGGGACGATGAGACGGCGGTGCTCGAACAGGTGCCTTCGGTCGCCGCCGCCTCTCCGATGTTCGAAATGCACGATCGCATCGATTTCTCCAACGGCGTGCAAAAGGACGTGCTGATTCTCGGGGTGTCGCCGCAGTATCGCGAAGTGCGCAACCTGGTGGTGATCGCCGGCCGCTTTTTCGATGAGGAGGATAACGCCAGCCACGCCAAGGTGGCGATGGTGACGGAACCCTTTGCGCGGCGCAAGTTCGGCGGCATCGGGGGGGCCATCAATCAGGCCATTGAGATCAAGGGGATCCCGTTCACCGTCATCGGCGCATTCAAGGAAAAGGTGGATACTCTCGGGCAGACCGAGATTGCCGACCAGACCATCCTCATCCCCTATTCGGTGGCCCGCTACTTCACCGGCACCGACGACGTAAAACAGCTCTTTTTCTCCGTCCGGGACACCAGCGATGTCGAGCAGGCCTCCCAGCAGATTTTGCGGGTGATCCAGTCCCGGCACCAGCCCACATCCGTTTACCGGGTGCAGACCCTGACCGAGCTTCTCAACACCGCGGCGCTGATCGCCGATGCGCTCACCCTGGTGCTGCTGCTGGTGTCCGCCGTAACGCTGGTGGTCGGGGGAGTGGGAATCATGAACATCATGCTGGCCAGCGTGCGGTCGCGCATCCGGGAGATCGGCATCCGCAAGGCGCTGGGGGCGACCTCGCGCGAGATCAAGATGCAGTTTCTGGTGGAGTCGGTGCTCATCTCTCTCAGCGGGGGGATGGTGGGAACCGTTCTCGGCATGGCGGTGCCGTACTCCATCCGCTTTCTCACGTCCTACCGCATTCCTATCTCCGGGCTTTCGGCCATCGTCGCGCTGGCCACCGCGACAATGGTGGGAGTTATCTTCGGCACGCTGCCGGCCACGCGCGCGTCGCAGATGGATCCGGTCGAATCCCTCCGGTTCGAGTAGACCGCGCAGGGCGGCGCAGCAGCGGGGCGGAGACTGCGCCAGTCTCCTGTCTCCGAAATTCGCCATAGATTCCTTGTCGTCCTTAATATCTCCGAATGGGTGGCAGTTCCTTTGTTCTGCGAACTTCGGACTCAGGACACTAGCCGCCGACTCCGGAGAGCGGGCCGGTGGTGAAGACCTGCTCGGCGTGGCCGGCGACGACGCGGTAAATGACAAATTGGCGGTCGTGCCGGCTCCGGGATTCGAAGATCAGATCGCCGCGGTTGTTGGCCTTGGCGTCCACCGCGTCCACCAGACGCAGCCGGGGAGTTGCATCCAGGTGGGCGTCGTCCGTCACCGCCTGGAACACTGGGACGGGGACGCCGCTGAAGTCCGGCTGAGCGATCAATGTCACATATTCGACCGGGCCGTCCGCTCCCGTGGTCTGGGCGGAAAAGACGAGGGTGGCGCCGCCGTTATACGTAAGCTGATAGGCGTGAAAACTCTCGTTGACAAGCGCCGGTAAAGCCGGCGGGGGAGTTGCGCCGCCGGCCTTTCGGGCGGGATGCGCCGGATGGGTGGAGTGCGCCGCGGCGGAGCCTGTTTTCCGTGGAGCGGGCTTCGCCGGCTTGGGAGACTCCGCGGCGACGATGGTCTTCTGCGCGAGCGCTTCCATCTGGGCCTGCATCTTCGAAGCGTCGGCCGGATCGGCCCACGAGTAGACGAGGGGATGCGGCTCGCGATCCGTGGCGTCGGAGACGGCGATCATCTCCTCCAGATTGGGCGGGGCGCCGACCAGCTTGGTTTCCTGAAAGTCCTTATCCGTCGGGTTCTGCTTATCGTAGGTCAGGCGCGGACGGTCGGGATCGGATCCGCCTATGGGGGTTTCGGGGGCCGAGGGATCGGCGCCCGGAAAGCTGGCGTCCTCCGCTGCCGGCGCGCTTGAGCGGTGGCGCAGAGTGGGGCGATCCGGGTCGGAGGCGCCGGGCGGCGCCTGGTTGTCGGATCCGCTCTGGCCGCCGCTGCCGCCTGCATCGCCGCCGGAGTCGTTCGAGCCGGAGCTCTCGTCGCGACGCTGGAGGACGGGACGGTTGGGATCGCTATTCGCGCCGCCCGAACCGTTCCCGCCCGAATTCGCGCTGCCGGAGGAGGTCTGCCCCGAACCGCTCTGGCCGCTCGCGCCGCGGACGACCAGGTGAGGGCGGTCATCGTCGGCGCCTCCACCTTTCAGCTTCGGCGTGATTTTCGATCGCTGCAGCTTGTGCGGCCTGGGCGGCGCCGGCATCGGCTTCCAGGCTCCATAACCGAACCAGTAGCCCTGCACGTTCTGCGCGTTGTAGACATCGAATAGCCCTTGCGATACCCCGGCCTGCTGCAAAACGTATTCCGTCCCGGACTGGACGGCCAGCGGCTCGGGTCTGGCCAGATACAGCCCGCCGGGCTGGTACTCTTCGCCGTCATACACCGCGATCGGAATGATCCGGCTGGCGGAAGGCTTGCCCGGCTGCCCGGTCCACTCCAGCACAGCGATGGAGCGCAGGGTGAACGGCGGCTTTTTCTGGGTGGAGATGCGGCCCGGATACTGCGCGGGAGCTGGAATCGGTCGAGCGGCGGCGAACAGCAGGGCGGCCGCGCAGGCTGCGGCGCGGGCCCCGCCGGCGCACCTCAGGCGAAACCAGCCCGGCCGTTTTTGCCGCATGCACGCTCTGAATGACATGGACCGCCCGCTCAGGAAATAATCTTATCCAGAACCGGGGCCGAATTCTGCGCGATCGAGGGCGGCCCGGCCGCTGGATGGAAATCTCTCCAGTCTGAAGCCATCAGGAGGTAAGATTCTCCCACCATGGAAGTGAACGACAAAATCGCGGATTTCGCGCTGCAGGACGACCAGGAGAAAACCGTGCGCTTGAAGGATTTCTCCGGAAAACCGGTGGTGCTGTTCTTTTACCCCAAGGCGGATACGCCGGGCTGCACCATCGAGGCCTGCGGATTCCGGGACGTCTTCAAAAAGATTGAAGGGGCGGGCGCCGTCGTTCTCGGCATATCCCGCGACACGCCCAAAGCGCAAAAAAAGTTCAAGGAAAAGTATGGCCTTCCATACACCCTCCTTGCAGATGTAGACGAAAAGGTCTGCAAACAGTTTGGGGTGCTCAAGGAAAAGAATATGTATGGCAAGAAGGTAATGGGCATCGAACGAACCACTTTTTTGATCGGACCGGACCGTAAGCTGCTCAAAATCTTTCCCAAGGTCAAGCCGGAAGGCCACGCGGAGGAGGTTCTGGCTGCGCTCAAGCAAGGAGGCCTCTGATTCCAGGGCCGGCGGAACCGTAGTAGCGCGCAGCTTTTATCTGTCTCCGCCGGATGTGGTGGCCGCCGGGCTGCTGGGGAAATTGCTCGTGCGGAAGGCCGGCGGCGAGATGGGCGAGCTGCGCGGGCGCATCGTGGAGGTGGAGGCATATTTCGGCGCGCTGGATCCGGCCGCCCATGCCTTTCGCGGCAGGACGGAGAGAAACGCCGTCCTGTTCGGACCTCCAGGCCACGCCTATGTCTACTTCATCTATGGGATGCACCATTGTCTGAATGTTTCCTGCGAACCCGACGGGCAGGCGGGCTGCGTGCTGATCCGCGCCCTGGAGCCGGTCGCCGGATGGCAATGGATGGAGAAGCTGCGCGGCCTGGCGCCGGGCGTCGCCTCCCGAAAGTTGTTGACCTCGGGACCCGGCCGCCTGAGCCAGGCCTTCGCCATCACGCGCGCCCGGGATAATGGCGCCGATCTCGCCGATCCCGCCTCATCCCTGCAGATCTGCGAGGACGGTTTTCGCGCCGCCCGGGTGTTGACGACGCCGCGGATCGGCATCCGCGAGGCTCGGGACCGCCCGGCGCGCTATGTGCTGGCGGGCAATCCCTACGTTTCCCTCCGCGGCCCGGCATAGAGCATTTTCGGAATACATATAGACTTTTTGAGAGCCGAAGAGGGTGGCTTTTTCAACAAGAAAAAGCCACTTGAGTACATGGCTTCGGTCTACAGCAATTCCGAAATTCCGAAAATGCTATAGCCGCCCCGCAGTCAGGATTCGCCGGCGCCACGGCCCGCCAAGGGAAGAAAATACTGCGTTCCCTTGACCGGCTCCGCCAGCCGCTTCAACAGAAGCTGCAGATCGGGATTGCGGCTCACGAAATCGATTTCCGAGGTATCCACCACCAGCAGATCGCTGGCGGTGTAGTGGAAGAAGAAGTGTTCGTAGGCCTCGGCGACTTGCTGGATGTAATCGTCGCTGACCGCGCGCTCCTCGGGAACCGCTTTGCGGCGGAGCCGCTGCTTGAGAACTTCCGGCTTCGCCTGTAGATAGACGACCAGGTCCGGCGTGGGAATCTGCGGGCGGAAGCGCTCGTAATAGCGGCTATAGAGCGCCAGCTCGGCATCGGAGAGATTGATGTAGGCGAAGAGCTTATCTTTCTCGAAGATGTAGTCGGCCACCAGCGGTTGGGGATCGGCCATGCGCGCCTCGCCCGCCTCGCGCAACTGCCCGTAGCGCTCGAGGAGAAACCACATCTGGGCGGCGAAGGCGGATCCCCGCCGGCCCTGGTAAAAGCCTCCGAGGAACGGGTTGTTCTCCGGCTCGGAGATTCGCCGGGCGCGCAGGGTCTCGGCAAGGATCGCGGCCAGCGTGGATTTGCCGACGCGAAGCGGTCCTTCTACGGCGATATATTGAGGACGCTCAAAGAGATTCGCCATAATGCGCGGCTACCCGTTTACCGATTTTGGACCGATCTCGACGGCTCGGCGGTTTTCACCACAGTAACAGCGAATCGGGAAAGCGGGCGGCGAGTACACTCAAACCCATGCTGACCGAAATCGCATCCGCGGGCTTGGCGGCGGGGCTGGCCGCCGGCGGATATGCCTACGCCGGGAAGTCGCCGGTTTCGCAGATCTTCGGTCCCACGGTGATCGCCGGCGGCGATGTGCGGCAGATCGCCCTCACGTACGACGACGGTCCCAACGAACCGTATACCGAGCAGTTGCTGGAGATTCTGGCCACGCATCGGGTTCGCGCCACCTTTTTCCTCGTCGGGAATTTCGTCCGGCTGCGGCCGCAGATCGCCCGCGCCGTTCGGCAGGCCGGCCATCTGATCGGCAATCACACCCTGACCCATCCGAATCTCATGCTGCAGAGCCCGCGCCGGGTCCGGCAGGAGCTGATCGCCTGCACCGCCGCAATTGAGGATGCCATCGGGGAGCGCGTCGCCTGGTTCCGGCCGCCCTTCGGCTTGCGGCGTCCGGATGTGCTGCGGACCGCGCGGGAGCTGGGCCTTGTTCCGGTGCTGTGGAATGTGACCGGATACGACTGGAACGAGCGCTCTGTGGAGAGGCTGGTGCAGCGAGTGAGGTCCGGGATTGAAAGGAATCGGTCTCGCCGCCGCAGCAGCAGCGTGCTGCTCCACGATGGCGGCCATCTGGGGCTGGGCGCGGATCGGTCGGTCACGATCGCCACCACCCGGATCCTGCTGGAGGCCTGGGCCGGCAGCGGCGTGGAGATGGTGACGCCGGAGGCCTGGAGCCAATAGCCCGCATGCCGAAACCCCGGCGGCGCCGGAGAAGCGCCGGCGGGAGCGTTTCGGCCGAATACGCCAACCGCGAAAATGCTTTTATCCGGCCTCCTGCACCTGCATGGCCGCGAAGCTCTGCCGCGCCGCTTCGATCGCCTGTTCGATGTCCTCCTCTGTATGGGCCGCCCCCACAAAGGCGGCTTCGAACTGGGAGGGCGGCAGCCACACTCCCCGTTCGAGCATCGCCCGGTGGAAGCGTCCGAAGGCCTGGGTATCGGCGCCGGAGGCCGATTCGAAATCGGTGACCGGAACGGAGTGGAAAAACCAGGTGAACATGGAGCCGGCGCGGTTGGTCTGGAGCGCGATGCCCGCCTCTGCGGCGGCCCGCGCGACTCCCAGCGCGAGCGCCGAACCGCGGGCCTCCAGCAAGGGATAGATTCGGTCCTTCTCCGCCGCGAGGGTCTTCAACGTTGCGATTCCGGCGGCCATCGCTAGCGGATTGCCGCTCAGGGTGCCGGCCTGATAGACCGGGCCCAGCGGAGCCAGCATCCGCATGATTTTCTCGCTGCCGCCAAATGCGGCGCAGGGCAGGCCCCCGCCGAGGATCTTGCCCAGGCAGGTCAGGTCGGGCTGGATGGCGAAGAGCTCCTGCGCGCCTCCCGGGGCAAGACGGAATCCGGTCATCACTTCGTCGAAGATCAGCAGGGCGCCGGCGGCCCGGGTGGTTTCCCTCAGGGCCTCCAGAAAGCCGGGGGCGGGCGGCACGCAGCCCATGTTGCCCGCCACCGGCTCGACCAGGACGCAGGCGATCTCCTGCGGATGCAGGCCGAAGGCCGCCCCCAGGGCGGAAAAGCTGTTCCAGGGCAGGGTCAGGGTCCAGTGGGCAATCTCCTCCGGGACCCCGGCTGAGCCCGGCAGCCCGAAGGTGGCCAGGCCGGAGCCTGCTTTGGCCAGCAGACCGTCGGAGTGGCCGTGATAGGCCCCGGCGAACTTCAGCACGTACTTGCGGCCGGTGAAGCCGCGAGCCAGCCGGACGGCGCTCATCGTCGCCTCCGTTCCGGAGTTGACGAAGCGCAGCATCTCGATGCCCGGCATTGCGGCGGTCACCAGTTCGGCCAGATCGGCCTCCAGCGCCGTGGAGGCGCCGAAGCTTGCGCTGCGCCGAGCCGCCTGCTCAATGGCCTCCACGACGCCCGGATCGGCATGGCCGAGGATCATGGGGCCCCAGGAGCCGAAACAGTCGATGTAGCGGTTGCCGTCCACGTCCCAAAGGCAGGCGCCTCGGGCCGAGGCCACGAAAGGCGGATCGCCGCCGACTGCGCGGAAGGCCCGCACCGGCGAATTCACTCCTCCGGCGAAATAGCGCTCGGCCCGCTGCTGCAGCGCCCTGGATTGACTCATTTTCCGGGTCATGGCTCCTCCCAGTATAGGAGAGCATGGCCGGCGGACAGGCTGGCCGGATTTCAGGCTCCGCGCCTGGCCGGAGGTGGATTCAAGCCAATGAGGCGCCATGCTGCGAGCGTTATGCGCTTCAGGGTGTGGGCGGCAGGGGAAATGCTATAAACTGTCCTTTCTCCTTGACCGGAAACCCGCCTGAAACTGGAAGACTTTTGCCTGAAAGCAGACCCACTCCGGAGAAGCTCCC
>JAJYZK010000073.1 GCA_021799945.1 Acidobacteriota bacterium | reverse complement strand
CTCGCTGGAGGCCGGGTCCAGAGCGATGGCGATCTCCTCCCCCGCCTTATACCCCGCCGCTTCGATGGCCTCCAGAATCAGCTCGATCGCTTCCTCATTGGACTTGAGCGAGGGCGCGAAACCGCCCTCATCTCCCACCGCCGTGCTGTAGCCCCTCTTCTTTAGGACGCTCTTGAGGGTGTGAAAGGTCTCCACTCCCCAGCGGAGCGCATCGGAAAAGCGCTCGGCGCCCACCGGCATCACCATGAACTCCTGAAAATCCACATTGTTATCCGCGTGAGCGCCGCCATTGAGGATGTTCATCATCGGAACCGGCAGCACCGAGGCATTCACGCCGCCCAGGTAGCGGTACAGGGGAAGGCCCAGAGACTGGGCCGAGGCGCGGGCGCAGGCCATGGAAACGGCGAGGATCGCATTCGCTCCCAGCTTGCCCTTGTTCGGCGTGCCGTCCAGAGCATTCATCGTGGAATCGATCAGCCGCTGGTTTGCCGCATCCATGCCGGTCAACTCGGGGGCCAGAATGCTCTCCACATTCTCCACGGCGTTCAGCACGCCTTTGCCCAGGTAATGCGACTTGTCCCCGTCCCGCAGCTCCACCGCTTCATGCTCGCCGGTCGACGCCCCGCTGGGAACCGCTGCCCGGCCCATGGCGCCGCCGGACAGCAGCACATCGGCCTCCAGCGTTGGATTGCCTCGGGAATCCAGAATCTCCCGCGCGCGAATTGCAGCGATTTCCGTCATATCACTCCTCAGAATCCGGTGTTCGAGCCGGTCTGTCAGTTGGGGCCGGCGATCGACCGGGATTTGCTCTCCGGTCAGGCCGTCGATCGTGGTGATGAATGTTCCCATGATGCCAATGGAACCGATGGAGCCAAACTCATGGTGCGGTATGGCGGCGGGCCCGGCCCACGAGACCTCCAGAGGGCGCGGGAGCGGCTCCGAAGACCGCCAACCCGAATTTTAGCAAAGAGACGACGGCTGTCGGCCCGGCCTCCGCGAGGAAGCGGAAGGCCCGGGGCGTATCGACAATGGTTCTTACCCGTTCAGGTTCTTGCGCTCCGTTTCCCGGCATGCTCCGCTCCCATCTTCTAAGATTGGAGTCATCGGAGGCGGAACCGGTTTACCGGCGCCGCCCATTTCCGCCGGATTCCAACCTGTCAGGCTTGCGCGTCGGCGCTCCTCATTCTCGCAGCCTTACAGCGCTAGTTGTGAGGAACGTCCTATGCACTTCCCGCGTTGTTTCGCCATCTCCAAGTTCTCGACATCTCGGGCCATGAAGTCGGCGCTGAAGTCGACAATGCTGTCGGCAATCGCCGCCTTCTGCCTTGGCGCCGCGCCGGCGCAGACGCCGAATTCCGCCCCCAGCGCGCAGTCTCCTGCCGAGAAGCCGAGTCCCTACCAGGGTGTCTCCGTCCCTCCGGCTGACGACGCTATCGTCACCAGCGGCGACGCGCCGGCGGCGGAGCCGGCGCAGGCCGGCGCCCCGAACCCGGCGCCGACTCCGGCCCAGTCCGTGAATCCGGATTCCCACATCGTAGGGGAGGCTTTGCCGGCCACCGCCGAAACCCAGACCCCCGAGCTGCAAACCCGAACTGCGGCGGATTACGACGACGAAGACCAGCCGGACCCCAACGCCGGGTCCGAGATCGTGACCGCTCTCTATGGACCGCCGAATGCCCTGCCGGCCGGAACCACCTTCCGGGTGCGTCTGCTGGAGACCATTCGCTCCAATCAGGCAACGCCCGGCATGGCCTTTCACGCCACGCTCTCCCAGGATTTGACCCATGAGGGCCGGGTTGTCGTTCCCATCGGCTCGGAGCTGCGAGGCAAGGTCGTTTACGCCGCCACGGGAAACCACCTCAACGGCGAAGCGGCGCTGCACCTGGTTCCCGAGCAGTTCATCCTGCCGGACGGCAGCGCCTACCAGATCCACGGCCAAGTCATCGACACCGCGGGCTCCGACACCAAGGCCACGCAGGAGGGCTTGATCGTACCCAAGATCGACGTGAAAAAGTCGCTGGCCCTGGTCGGCGCCGGAGCCGGTGGCGGCGCGCTGTTCGGCGCCAAGGTAGCGGGCGGCATGGGAGCGGCTGTGGGCACGGCGGTGGGAGCGGGCGCAATGACCGCGCACTGGCTGCTGGTGGAGCGGGTAGCCGACCTCCCGACGCAATCCACTTTGGTCATCAGCCTTTCCGATCCCATGTTTCTGGCGCCTGTTTCTCCGCTACGGAACTGATCTGCACTGCCTCATCTCCGGCTTCCCTTTTCGGGTTTCCCGGCGCCGTCCGCATCCGCGGGCGGCGTTTTTCTTTCCGGCGTAGAATCGCCGCAAATCGCGTGTCGCGACGGAGTACCTGGCCTCCGTAAGCAATCCAGTCATGGCAGAACCGACGATCATGGCGACGAAAACGGCGAAGGCCATTCCGAATGGATATCCGTCCATCACGCCCCACCTCGTCTTCGAGGAGGCCGAGGCCGCAATCGGCTTTTACTGCAAGGCCTTCGGCGCCGCGCATCACAAGGGGTCGCCCGTCAGCCTGATTGATGCTCTATGTCCCAGATGCGGACGCACTGGCCGAACAGGCGGTAGCCGCCGGGGCGGAGATCGTACGTCCGGCGCAGCATCAGTTCTATAGGGACCGCAGCGGGGTGTTTCTGGATCCTTTCGGATACCGATGGACGCGCAGCACGCATTTCCAGGATGTGACGGCGGAGAAGATGAAGCGGCGGCTGGCCGCTATGGGAGCGCCTGTCTCCTGAATCGTGGTGGCCGGAGACGGCCGCACAGGGGCAGGCCCCGGCCTCCGGCGCGAACTGCCGACGGTCGGGGCTGGTTGAACCTCGCGTTCGGGCTAAACGGCCTGCTGGTACTGCGGCTCGACGGCTTCCGGCATTTCGGCCTTGGCGGACAATTTCTCCGCACCCTCCGTCCCGGTCAGGTCCACGTATCCCTGCAGGGTTGCGTCGTCCTCCACCGATAGCCGCGCGGCAGTGATATCGCCGATAAACGCCGCGTTGCGCTTCAGCTCCGCGCGCGCGCTTACGCGCACGCTGCCTTCGACGCGGCCGAACACCGACAGGTCTCCGGCCACAATGTCCGCCTGCACCAGCCCGTTGGCCCCTACCGTCAGGCGCTTATCCGCCAGCGCGATATTGCCTTCCACCATTCCATCCAGAAAAAAATCTTCCGAACCGCTGATCTCGCCGCGAATGCAGATTCCCTTGCCGATCACGGTTCCGGTGCTGTTCATTGGGAGAATCCTCCAGTGTGGCCACTTTAAGCAGCGGCGCCGGGGCCCGCAATCACCGAAACGTAGCAGAACGAAGGCCGGCCTTGGCGCACGGAGCTTTTCCTTCCGGTTTTTCCACAGGGGGCATCGGTGGGCGTCTACTTGCCGCGCACTGCGGCCTGAAGCTGGCCGGTGGCCGCGTCAATCGCCCGGCTTTCCTCCTCGAGCACGCTGCCGACCACCGGCGTTTGCGCGCCGGCCGTTGTCCAGTCGTGACGATCCATGGCCTCGCGCACTCCCGGCATGGTCTTCACGCCATAGCCGGTATAGGCCCCCGGCGCGTAAATCTGGTTCTTGTACCAGGGCCGCCCGGGAAGTCCCTCCGCGCGCAGATTCGTCCGCTCGACCTTCATCAAGAGCAGATTGACGGAGTGCAGCGCGGCCGGGTCCAGGGACAGACCACCGGCCTCCGCGGCGCTCAGCGCATCGCGGTAGCGCCGCGCGCTCTCGGTGAGCGCCTCTGCGCCATTCTGGATCGGCGCGAAGTTGAGAAACGGGGGCACGGCTTCGCGCTTGGGCGGCAGCGTCGGTTTTTCCGGGTCGGAGATAGCCGCAAATACGCCCTCGTCCAGCTCCCGGTTACGCTCGATGATCCGCCGTCGCGCGCGGGCAAGCTGCTCCTTCAGTTCCTGGAGATAAACGGAGACGGTATCGGCGAGATCGGTGAAGTCATAGGGGAGCAGCTCGGCGTCGGCCATGCGCATCACCGCGGCGCCCGCCACCTGGGAGAGCGCGCGCCCATAGACGAACTTGCTGTCGGAGAAATGCGTATACCAGTAAAAGTCGTCGTAGATCGAATGGTAGGCGCTGCCCGCGCCCTCCCCGTCGAAGCCGAGATCCAGCGACGGAACGGCCAGGTAATCGAGAAACGGCGAGTAGTCCGAGCCGTCGCCCAGCGCCGCGATCCGCAGATCCGGCCGCGTGCGCAACTCGGCCCGCATCTCCGGACGCGTTGCCCCGGCTATCGCCGCCAGCCTGGCCCGCTCCAGCACCGATACGGAGCTCTCGGGGTCGGGGATCTCCCTGGCCACGCCATTCAGAAACCGCTCCAGGGTATGGGAGCCGCCGACATCCAGAAAGCCCCGGTCATTGGTATCCGAGTTGACATAGAGTACGGCATGATCGTTCAGCTCCTGCGCGTGCATTTCCACCCATTCGGTCGAGCCCAGAAGCCCCGGCTCCTCGCCGTCCCAGGCGCAGTAGACGATGGTTCGGCGCGGCCTCCAGCCGAGCTTCATCAATTGGCCCAACGCGCGCGCCTCCTCCAGTTCGGCCGCCAGCCCGGCGGCGGGATCTTCCGCGCCGTTCACCCATGCGTCGTAATGGTTGCCCCGCAGAACCCATTGGTCCGGCTCGGCGCTGCCCGGAATCTTCGCGATGACGTCGTAGATGGGCTTGATGTCCCAGTTGGAGATCATCTTCAAGTGAACCATCGCCGGTCCCGGACCCGTGCGATAGGTGATGGGCAGCCCGCCCCGCCATGCCGGTGGAACGACCTGACCGCCCAGCGCGGCCAGCAGCGGCTGGGCGTCGCCGTAGGAGATGGGCAGCACCGGAATCTTGGTGATAATGGGCGAATCCTTGATGCTGAGCCGCTTGGCGTCCTTGGTGGCCGGGATTCCGGGCGTGAGCGGATCGCCGGGAAAGTACGTGTCGTTCACCCCGCCGCGCTGCACCCCATCCGCCGGCCGGCCCGGCCCATCCGGAAAGACCTCCGCGTCGCCATACCCGTCCTGCTGCGGATCGGAGTAAAGGATGCAGCCGATCGCGCCCCGCTCCGCGGCCACCTTGGGCTTGATGCCGCGCCAGATTGCCCCGTACCGGACGATGACGATGGCGCCCTTCACCGATACGCCCAAACGCTCCAACCGGTCGAAGTCCTCCCGCCGGCCGTAGTTGACGTACACCAGCCTCCCGGTCACGTCTCCATCCGCGGAGTACGCGTTATAGGTAGGCAATTGCTCGGACTGCTGGTTGGACGTGGGATCGCCGGCCACCGGCGACTCCGCCAGCTTGGCCACGTATTTTACCGGAGCCGTCAGCTCCAGCGATCGCTCTTTTGGGGTGGGAAACAGTACATAAAAGGTCTCTATGCTTGTTTCAAAACCCCATTCGCGAAAGCGGTCCTGCAGCCAGAGCGCGATTTCGCGGTCGTAAGGCGAACCTACCGCGTGCGGGTGCGCGGTGAGAAACTGCATCGAGGCGCGAAGCCGGTCCGGCGAAGGAATCGCGCGGAACTTGCCTTCCCAGTCCCTTTCCACGGCGGAGGACTGAGGCGAATAGCCGTCCAAAGCCGGGCCTGGAGATGGCTGCGCGGGCGCCGAGGCGCGGAGCAGCGCCAGGCAGAGGGCAGCGGAGATCCATCGGGATGTAGCCACGGAGCAACCTCGGCGAGTCACATCTGGAGACAGAATCGAATTAAGGCCTGTCGGCATCCGTCCTGTCCGGGGCGGATGCGGCGGCTGTCTGCGCGCAGCGATTCATGACCGCCAGAGACCGTTTCTGCCTCCCCCCCGAATCGAAGTTGGATTCCTGCAGCCAGAACTCGAAGGCGGTCCGCCGTTCCGGCCACTCCGAATCCAGCATGGAATACCATGCCGTATCGCGGTTGCGGCCCTTCACAATCCGGTGCTGGCGAAAGACGCCCTCGAAGCGGAAGCCGAGGCGCAGCGCGGCCCGGCGGCTTGGCTGGTTGAGCGCATCGCATTTCCATTCATACCGCCGATTTCCCATCTCCTCAAATGCGCCTCTGGCCATCAGGTACATGGCCTCCGTCGCTCCCCGGGTGCGCTGCAAGGCGGCGGAGTAAAGAATCTGGCCCACTTCAATGCTGCGGTGGGCGAGTTCGAAGCGCAGATAAGCAGCCATCCCCACAGCCGTGCGCGAGAGGTTGTCCACAATCGCAAAAAAGAGAGGATCCGCGGAGCGCTCCCATTCGGCGAGACACTCCAGGAAGGCCTCCCGGCTGGAAAAGGGCCGCTCGGGAAGGTAGCGCCAGAGCCGCTCTCTGTCCGGTCCATGCGAGGCGGCATAAAGGTGGTTTCCGTGGATCGCGGCCGATAAGGGCTCAACGGAGACCACCCGGCCGTGCATGGGCCGGCGCAGGGGGGGATGGCCGGGACGGTCGTCGACCTCGGGGCCCAGAGCCGCCGGCGCCTCCCCGCCTAGTTCCTGCGGCCCGATGCCATCCAGCGGCTCCGCCGGATGGTCCGCAACGTTCTTCGGCATCCCCAGCACCCTCCTTATTCATCCGGCGGCGCAAGCTGGGCGCGGCTCAGGCCGGGGGCGGCCGTCCCCTGCCATGGCGATCATGCTCCTCTCCGGACAGCAGCGCCTCCGCCGTCGATTCCCCGCACTTGCCGGCCCCGGCGCGGTCGGCATTCCATCCTGCGCGCGGTGGAGAAATCAGGCCTCGTTATCATCTATTTATTTATCGAGGTACCAGCCGGGCAGCGTCTGCACATGCAGACCCTTCTTTTTCGCGGTGAGCGAAACCGGGTGAAATCCGGGCGCATCCCCAGCCGGAGGCGTGTACTCGAGAATATACTGCCCGCGCAGATCCTCGGCGATGCCGGAGTAGATGTTCTCCACCGTCTGGCGCTTGCTCACCTCATAGAAGCGCCCCCCGGTCGAGTCGGCAAATTCCTCCATGATTTTTTTGCTATTGTCGTTGGGAATTCTGTTGATTGGGTTCCGGGAGCCTCCGTTGGGATTGTTCCCTCCCTGGCCTTGGCCTTGGCCTTGACCCTGGCCCCCGGGATAGCCGCCGCCGGGATAGCCGCCACCACCAGGGTAGCCGCTGCCGGGAAAGCCTCCAGGATAGCCGCCGCCGGAACCGCCGCCGGGCCCCCCGCCCGAATTGCCCGAATTGCGGCGGCTGAAGGGACTGCGATTCGGTTGCGCAACCTCGGAGTAGAGCGTATAGACCGTGATGCCGGCTCGCTGCGCCGCTTCCAGCGACTCATTGAGCGACTCCTTGCTTCCGCGATCGTTTCCCGTGGATAAGAGAATCAGGATCTTGCGCTCGGGCAGTTTCTGCAGCACGTCTTCGGAGGCCAGAAAGACGGCGTCATAGAGCTGCGCGCCGCTCCGGGATTGCTGCCCGCCCTGAGAACCTTGGCCGCCGGAGTTATCCGGCGGCGGCCCCGACGGCTCGAGCAGGCGCAGAGCGCTATCCAGCTTGGTGTGGTCAGGGGTCACGTCCTGCAGCAGCTCTACCTCGTGATCGAAATGGATGAGAAACGCTCGATCCTGGGGCGCGGACAGCATCTGGTCCAGGAAGGTCTTGCTCGCATCCTGCTCATCGCTGAGGAAGGAACCGGCGGCTGGACCGGTGTCCACCAGCAGGCCGACGGTCAGCGGCGAATTCGCCGCGGCCCCCAGAGACCGGATCACCAGCGGATGGTCGTCTTCCTGAAGCGTGAAATCGTCCGCGGTAAGATTCTCGACCGGCTTTCCGTGCCGGTCGGTAACCGTAACCGGCAGCTCGACGACCTTCGTCTTCGCCGGTGCGGCCGCGCCAGGCTGGCTTGGCGCCGCGTTCTGTCCGCCAGCCATGCCGGAGACCGCGCCGAGACAGATGGAGAGGGTGGCAAGAGCGGCGAAAAAGGAGAAGCGGGGCCGGCGCACGTCGGTCTTCACGCTTCCTTCCATCGGGTGGCCGGAGTCATCCAGGTCGTGCAAGTCTTCCATCTCGTCCATATCCATATGGTCCATCATCCATCGTTTTCTCTTGGACGGCCAGCCCGGTGGGCAGGTCACACCAGCCGGGCGGCTGGAAGACGAAAAATAATCCTTCCCGAGAATCGAATGGCCGCAGTGATCGCTGTCACACAGCCGGCAACCCGCAGCCGCTATCATTGATCCTGTTCCCACCGGGACTTCCCGGCCGTCTGCCGGCAGTTCCGCCGCGCTGGAGGGGGATCGCGACGCCGGAGGAGTGGACAGCGCAGGCGGTGGCGCGCAAGATTTTCCCCCGCCTGGACACTCCACGACGCGCAACCACGTCATCCAACGCAGAGAAGTCCGGACAACTCAAGTCCGAGGAGTAGGAATCCGGGAAATTGAGGTCCGGGCCAGCGCGCGGGCGTGGAAACTGGCCACAGGCCGTGCCAACAGCAGCCCACAACAACAACCAAGAGAGAGGTTCAATCTTCCATGAGCGCTTCGGTCGATCCCTTCACCCCCTCCTCCGCCGCCGAGCCCGTTCCCGAGCGTGAGCTCGCCCTATTGGACGCCTACTGGAGGGCCTGCAATTACCTCTGCCTGGGTATGCTCTACCTGCGCGCCAATCCCTTGCTGCGTGAGCCGCTGCGTCCCGAACACATCAAGAACCGTCTGCTCGGCCATTGGGGCTCCGATCCGGGACAGACCTTTGTCTGGACCCACCTGAACCGGCTGATCCGCAAGTTCGATCTGGATCTGATCTACATCTCGGGCCCCGGACACGGCGCACCCGCGACTCTCTCCAACTCCTACCTGGAAGGGCATTACTCGGAAATTTATCCGGATAAAAGCCTGGACGAGGCGGGATTGCTCAAATTTTTCCGGCAATTCTCCTTTCCGGGCGGCATCGGCAGCCACTGCACGCCGGAGACGCCGGGCTCCATTCACGAAGGAGGGGAGCTGGGATACAGCATCGCGCACGCCTTCGGCGCCGCCTTTGACAATCCCGATCTGATCGTGACCGCCGTGGTAGGCGACGGCGAGGCGGAGACCGGGCCGCTGGCCGCCTCCTGGCACTCGAACAAGTTTCTAAATCCGATCCGCGATGGCGCGGTGTTGCCGATTCTGCATCTGAATGGATACAAAATCGCCAATCCCACCGTGCTGGCGCGTATCTCGCATGAGGAGCTGGACTCTCTCTTCCGCGGATATGGCTGGTCGCCGCGCTTCGTCGAGGGAGACGATCCCGGCGTCATGCACCCGAAGATGGCCGCGACGCTGGAAGAGTGCATCGGGGAGATTCGATCCCTCCAGCGAAAGTCGCGCAGCAGCGGCCAGGCCGTGCGGCCGCGCTGGCCGATGATCGTTCTGCGCACACCCAAGGGATGGACCGCGCCCAAGGATCTGGATGGGCACAAAATCGAAGGATCGTGGCGGGCCCATCAGGTCCCCATCCTCGACCCCGCGGCCAATCCGGCGCACCTGAAGATCCTGGAGCAGTGGATGCGCAGCTACCGGCCGGAGGAGCTCTTCGACGAAGATGGCAGGCTGGTTCCGGAGCTGCGCGAGCTGCCGCCCTCCGGCCCGCGGCGCATCAGCGCGAATCCCCACGCCAACGGCGGCGAGCTGCGCAAGAGCCTGCTGCTGCCGGATTTTTGCGAATATGCCGTCCGCGTAACCAAGCCGGGCGCCGAGTCGGCCATGCCCACCGAGGTGCTCGGCGGCTTTCTCCGCGACGTCATGCGGCGGAACATGACCAGCTTCCGCGTCTTCGGCCCGGATGAGACGGCCTCCAACCACCTGCAGACCATCTACGAAGCCACCGGCAAAACGTGGATGGCCGAGACTCTGCCCTCCGACGCCGACGGCGGCGACCTGGCCCCCGACGGCCGGGTCATGGAGATTTTGAGCGAGACCACCCTGGAAGGCTGGTTCGAAGGCTACGTCCTTACCGGACGGCACGGATTCTTTTCCAGCTACGAGGCCTTCGTCCACATCATCGATTCCATGATCAACCAGCATGCCAAGTGGCTGGAAAAATCCAAGAGCGAAGTGCGCTGGAGAGCCCCCATCTCCTCTATTAACCTGCTCATCACCTCCCTGGTCTGGCGCCAGGACCATAATGGATTTACCCATCAGGATCCCGGCTTTCTCGACGTGGTGACCAACAAGAGCGCCGAGATTACCCGCATCTACCTCCCGCCGGACGCCAACTGCCTGCTCAGCGTGGCCGATCACTGTCTGCGCAGCACCGATTACGTCAACGTGATCGTGGCGGATAAACAAAAGCACCTGCAATACCTGACCATGCAGGCGGCCATCGAGCACTGCACCAAAGGCGCCGGCATCTGGGACTGGGCCAGTACCGACAAGGGCGAGGATCCCGACGTGGTGATGGCCGCCGCCGGCGACATCCCCACCATGGAGTCGCTGGCCGCCGTGGAGATTCTCCGCCGCTGGTTCCCCGACCTGAAGATCCGCTTTGTCAATGTGGTGGACCTGTTCAAACTCCAGCCCGATACCGAGCACCCGCACGGCCTCTCCAGCCGCGACTTCGACAGCCTGTTCACGACCGACAGGCCGGTGATCTTCAACTTTCACGGTTATCCCTGGCTCATCCACAAGCTCGCGTACCGGCGCACCAATCACGACAACATCCACGTCCGCGGGTACAAGGAGA
>JAJYZK010000072.1 GCA_021799945.1 Acidobacteriota bacterium | reverse complement strand
GGGTTTGCTGTTTTTTTTCGTCCAGCTTGGCTCCCTGGACCGTGAGATAGAAGACGTCGATAGCCGTTTCGCCTTCGGTGTCGATCAGGGCCACTTCGATGTTGCATTGCTGCTCGGCCAGGGTGGTGGCGATCTGACGCAGCAACCCCGGCCCATCCTGCGCCACCACCTGCATCAGCGTGCTGTGGCTGGAGGCGGTGTCGTCGAACTGCAGGGTGGTCGCGACCCGAACCATGGTGGAGGAGCGCATCGCCGGCCGGCGGCGCAGCAGCACCTCGATCGGGGTCTTGTGCGAGGCGACGTCGAGGAGGCTTTGCCGGAACACGCCGGCCTCCGACGGGTTGAGTTCGAGGGTGCGGAAGGAGTCTGCGAAAAGAAACGTGTCGACGATGATGCCGGCGTCGTCGGAGTAGGCGTCGGCCTTCACAATGTTCATTCCCCAGGCGGAGAGGGCGCCGGCCAGATCGGCGAAGAGCAGAGGCCGGTCGCGGGTGACAAGGATCAGTTCGTAGAGCTGACGCACGGGGCGGAGGCTGATCTGCGCCGGCTCCTCGGCGAGCCGCAGCGCCATGAGAAAGTGGTCGCGGATCTGTTCGGGCAGGCGGGTCTGCAGGTAGCGCTGGGGCAGCCCTTCGAGAAAGGTGCGCAACTCGGCGGCCCGATCGGGGGCCAGAGCCAGGATGCGGCGCAACTGGCTGGGATCGAGGGCCGCCCGATACCGCTCCTCGTCCACGCTCCGGTCCATGGCGTTGGAGGTGGCGATGTAAAGCTGCCAGATGTTATCGGCCTTCCAGGGCGTGAGGGCGTCCGGATGCACGGCTTTGATGTCCGCGTAGGTCATCAGGCAGAGCATCTTCAGGTGCGTCTGCGAGGTGGCCTTGTCGGCGAAGGCGCGGATGGTTTCCGCGTCGAAGATGTCGCGGCGCAGGGTGAGGGACATTTCCAGGTGGTTGCGGATCAGGCGGCGCACCGTGTCGCATTCCTCGGCGTCCAGCTCCAGCCGGGCCAGCAGGCTGTCGGCCAGCTCCACGCTCTGCACGGTATGGTTGGCGGTGCGACGGGCTTTCCCGGTGTCGTGCATCAGCAGGGCGAGGAAGAACAGGTCCAGACGGTCGATCTCCGTCAGCAGGGCGGAAAAGCGCCGCTCCCACGCCAGGTGCGGCTGGCGCAGCGCATGGATGTTGTCGATGACCAGGAAGGTATGCTCATCCACCGTGTAGCGATGATAGGAATCGCGGATCACCAGTGCGTCGATGCCGTGGAACTCCGGGATGAGCAGCTCCAGGATGCCGAGCGCGTGCATGGTGCGCAAGGCGTGGGCCGCATGCGGCCCGAGGAGGATCTCGCGCAGCCCGTTCCAGAGGAACGGACCTTCGGGCAGGTGGATGTCGAGGATCGGAATGGCGTCGGCGATGCGCTCCTCGGCGTTCTGGCTGAGACGGTATCCGTGGGCCGCCATTTCCGCGAAGGCGCGGAGAATGCCCTCCGGAGCGATGTGCGATGCCGAGTCCGGGACCTCGATGCGCCCCTCCTGCAGGACGAAGTCCGTGCCGGGGAGGGGAAGGCGTTTGCGCCGGAGCTGCTTGTAAAACGACCTGCGGACGGGGGGCAGGTTCTCCATCAGCAGAACCGCCCGCCGGTGCACGGTGCGGGCATGGCGGTAATAGGTCCGCATCCAATAGGCGGGGTCCGAGGTGCCCCGGGTCTCCAGGCCGATGCTTCTGGCCGCGGCTTCGTCCTGCGCGTGCCAGTCCAGAACATTGTCGTCCCGGCGGTTGCGGAAGTGGAGGAAACAGCGGGTCGCGCTCAGAAAGTCGAAGGCCGATTCGGCTTCGCTGCTGGCCGCGTAGAAGGGATTGCCGAAGACCGGCGGCCAGGTCTGGTTTTCCCGGATATAGTTCAGCAGGTTGAGCCAATGGGTGAGGTGCTGGTCGCGGAGGCCGCCGGGACACTCCTTGATGTTGGGCTCCAGGTGGAAGATGGTGTTCCCGAATTTCTGGTGGCGCGCGCGGGCGAGCTCGGCCAGCCGGTGGGCGATGCCGCTCCACTGGACCAGGCCGACCTCCGGCAGCACCTCCTGCTGCAGGATTTCGAACAGGCCGCGCTCGCCGGCGATGAAGCGGCGGTCGAAAAGCGAGAGCGTGAACTCCAGATTGCCGGGGTCGTAGCGGCCGCACTCCTTCAGGGATCGGGTGATGGTGCTGGCGCGCAGGCCAATATCCCACATGGCCTGATTGCAACTACGAATGATGTCTTTCAGCCGTCTTTCTCCGGCGCTGTCCGCACAGAGGTAAAGCAGATCGATGTCCGAGTGGGGAAAGAGTTCACGGCGGCCGAAGCCGCCATTGGCCACCAGGGCGACGCCGGAGATCTCCTGCGACCCGGAGTAGAGCATCCACAGGCGTTCGCAGACGGTGTCGACAAAAACCGAGCGGCGGCGGATGGCGACCGAACCGTCTCCGGTGCGCTCGAAGGTCTGGCGGATGGAGGCCATCTCGGATTGATAGTGCTCTCGCAACTGCTGGACGGAGATGGAGGGAGCGTTCATGTCGGTCGCAAACAGGCGCGCTGCCGCAGCGCTACGGGGGGCGGCTGCGCGGCGCCGGGAACTCGCCGGCAGGGAAGCCCGGGGCCAAGCTCGAGGCGCCCGGCGCGGCGCAGGGCGAAATCGACGGGCCGGGCGGGGAAGAAGCTGCGCCGGATCGCTTCCCGGGGCCGGCCTGGAGACGCCGCTCTACAGCGCCGAGGCGCCCCGGTCGTCGTTCCGGATGCGGAGGGCGTCGTCGATTCTGGAGACGAAGATCTTGCCGTCGCCGATTTTGCCGGTGCGGGCGGCCAGAATGATGGTCTGCAGCGCCTTTTCCAGCAATTCGTCGGGAACCACGGTTTCCAGTTTGATCTTCGGCAGAAGATCGACGGTGTACTCCCGGCCGCGATAGAACTCGGTGTGGCCTTTTTGCCGGCCGTGTCCGCGCGCTTCGAGAATAGTCATGCCTTCGACGCCGATTTCCAGCAGGGCGTCCTTTACCGCATCCAGTTTTGAGGGTTGAAGAATCGCTTCGATCTTTTGCATAGTGAGGCTTCCAGGGTAGCAAGTCTGGCCCAGGCCGTGCAGCATTTTCCGGTGCACGATGTGGTCCCTGCTCCGGATGGGCTCCCGGCGGCCGCCCGGCCGCCTTCCCGCGGCGCTGAACTGTATAGTAGGGAGTATGAGCAAACCCGGCAAGGAACTCGAGAAGTCCCCCAATTTCTCCCCGGATTCCAGCGTCGGCAAGGACCGCTACCTGTTCGGAAATCTGGAATCCAGCGCCAAGAACCGGCAGAGAGTCAGGGAGGCGACCTTCGGTTACGAGCAGCCCGAGGGCGTAGTGCTGACCACCATGGATTTCGCCGTCAACTGGGTGCGGAAGAGCTCGGTCTGGCCGATGACCTTCGGCCTCGCCTGCTGCGCCATCGAGATGATGTCCATGGGAGGAGCCCGGTTCGACCTGGCGCGCTTCGGAGCGGAGGTCTTCCGGCCGTCCCCGCGGCAATCGGATCTGATGGTGATCGCGGGCCGCGTCTCGCAGAAGATGGCTCCGGTCATCCGCCGGCTCTATCAGCAGATGCCGGAGCCGAAATGGGTCATCTCCATGGGCGCCTGCGCCACCTCCGGCGGAGTGTTCAATAACTACGCGCTGGTGCAGGGCGTGAATCAGATCATTCCGGTGGATATTTATGTGCCCGGCTGCCCACCGCGGCCGGAGCAGTTGATCTACGCGATCACCCTGCTTCAAGAAAAGATTCAGAACGAGCGGGGAAGTCTGAAGCGGGCGCTGAACCTTCGTTGACGCTTCCCATGAACCTGAAAATGTAATAGCTTGGGTAGTGGTGAATTTCGCCTCCGGGAGCGGTCGCGCCGGTGTTGGGCGCTCCGCGAAACCTGCCGGAGAAATGGTACTTGTTTAGTACACGGATTACGCCGATAGGGAGTTGCGGGCAACCACCCCGCGTGAATATGCTCTAATGTTATTGAGAGTTTAGGCTGCGTGGTCGGCTGGGACTCTTTCGATAGGCGGCGCCGATGCGCAGGCCTTTTTGAGCAGAGCTTCTGTGGTGGGCCGAGCCGGGCAGATGTGGCTCGAGCAGTTCAAGACTCATCGTTACTGTGTGACTTTCCAAAAGTAAGGTTGCGGAGGATAGACGCATGCATTCTCTCCCGTTGAGTTCTCTGGGCCGAATTCTGTTGGCCGCGGGTTGTGTGGGGCTGGGAACGTCCAGTCTGTTGGCGCAGAGTTCGTCCAGCGCGAGTTCGTCGAGCGCAAGTTCGTCGAGCGCAAGCTCGACTCCATCGGCTCCTTCGTCCTCGAATGTTCCGGCTTCGAAAATCGATATCTTCACCGGTTACTCCTACCTGGATCCGCACGGCTCGGTGACCGTGCCCGGGGGCTCCACGATCGGGGTGAACGGCCCGGTGCCCTACACCGCGATCAACGTCGGCGCTATCGGCAGCGTGAATTACTTCTTCAACCGGTACTTCGGCGGACAGTTTGAAATGGGCGCGCATCCCAGCGGTCCGAACGACGGCGCATACACCTTTTCGGGCGGCCCCGTGGTCCGCTTCCCCACCACCAGCATGACGCCCTTCCTCCATGCCGACGTGGGAACCGTGAGGCTGGGCGGTCCGTTCCACGAGCCGTATAAGATGGGTGTCGCGCTGACGGCGGGCGGCGGTATGGATTATCCGCTGCCGTTCTTTCACGGACACATGGGTCTGCGTCTCTTCCAGGCCGATTACGAATACATGCACGTGGACTTTGGCCCGCAACCTCCGTTCCCCGAGGGCGGCCGCGCGAATGTGAACGCCGTCCGCCTCTCCTCCGGCCTGCTGTGGCACGTGGGCTCGATCGTGCCTCCGCCTCCGGTAGCGTTCAGTTGCACCGCCAGCCCGAGTTCGATCTACCCGGGCGATCCGGTCACGGTGACGGGAACGGCCACCAACCTGAATCCCAAGAAGACCGCAACTTACAAGTGGACCACGACCAGCGGAGCTAAGCTTTCCGGCGATAACTCCGTGTCTCAGGTGGACACCAGCTCTCTGAACCCCGGAAACTATACGGTCTCCGGACATGTTTCCGAGGGACAGAAGGCCGGGCAGTCCGCAGATTGCACCGCAAACCTGACGGTAAAGCCGTTTGAGCCGCCGACCATTAGCTGCTCCGCCAATCCTTCCACGGTTCAGCCCGGCGGAACGGCGACCATCACGGCGCAGGGCGTGAGCCCGCAGAACCGCACGCTGACCTACAATTACAGCGCCTCCTCGGGCGAAATCAGCGGAACCGGAACCACCGCGACGCTGAACACCAGCGGCGCGCCCGCAGGTCCCATTACGGTCACCTGCAACGTGCAGGACGACAAGGGTCAGACGGCCTCCTCCACCAGTACGGTTACCGTCGAAGCTCCGCCGCCCCCGCCGCCCGCGCCTGCTACGAAGCAGCTTTGCTCGATCAGCTTCACCAACGATCCCCGCCGTCCGGGCCGGGTCGATAATGAAGCCAAGGCCTGCCTCGACGACGTGGCTCTGAACATGCAGCAGCAGTCGGATGCCTCCCTGGTGGTGGTCGGTGAGGCGGCTTCTAACGAAAAGCACGCGGATATGCTGGCAGCCCAGCGCGCCGTCAACACGAAGGACTACCTGGTGAAGGAGAAGGGCATTGACCCCTCCCGGATCTCGGTGCGTACCGGAACCCAAGGCAACAAGGAAGTGGAGAACTACCTTGTGCCCTCCGGCGCGAACTTCGAGCACGACGTGCAGGGAACCACGCAGGTGGACGAGTCGGCGGTGAAGCCGCAGGCGCGGACCGGCCATGCGAGGAAAGCCCACCACAAGAAGGCGGCGGCGCAGCAGTAGAGGCGGCCCGCTGGAACAAAAGGGGTGACCGATTGATCGGTCACCCCTTTCATTTTGCTTGACCAACCGGGCCTTCAAAGCGCAAGTTGGACTTTGGCGGCGGTACAAACCACGCCCCCTGCCGGTGTGGACTTGTGCAGCTTTTCCAAGCACCCCTCCGGGACGGGCAGCGGCCGGCGGCGGTCCTCTGCGAGTTGCGGATTCAGCGCCAAGCGCCGAATCGCGACATGCCCGGAATTGAGAAATTATCTGTGGCGACTACTGGCCGATATCCACACCGTCCCATCCAAATCAAAAACATGCTTGCTTTGAAACGTCTTCGGCTTCCGCTCTTGTCTCTCGCCATCGTCTGCGCCGCATCGCGTTCCGCCGGCGCGCAGAACCCCGGCCGATCCCCGGCGCGGGCGGCGAGCTGGCGGTCTGTCGGCCCCGATGGAGGCGATGCGCGCAGTTTTGCCGCCGATCCCGTTCACCCCAACCACATCTACATGGGAACGACGAGCAGTTGGATTTACCAGACCGAGGACGGCGGATTGAGCTGGACCCGCCTGGCCCGGCTCGGCTCCAGCAACGACGACGACCTGGTGCTGGACAACATTATCGTGGACGAGGCCGATCCACACACCCTCGTCGTCGGCGCCTGGGTTCTCGACCGCCCGGATGGAGGACTGTTCATCAGCCACGACTCCGGAGCCACATGGACTTCAATCCAGGACATGCGCGGACAGTCGATCCGCGCTCTCGCCCAAGCCCCTTCCGACAGAAGGATATGGGTGGCGGGAACCTTGCGGGGGGTGTACCGCAGCGAAGACGGGGGCGTGCACTGGACGCAGATCAGCCCGCCGCAGAGCGTGGAGATTCACGAAGTGGAGTCCGTCGCCATCGACCCCAATCATGCCGACACGATCTACGCCGGCACCTGGCATCTACCCTGGAAGACCACCGATGGCGGATCTGCCTGGCATAGCATCAAGGAGGGCCTGATCGTAGACTCGGATGTCTTTTCGATCATCATCGATCCGGTCCAACCCAACGTGGTGTACACCAGCGCCTGCTCGGGAATCTACCGCAGCGACAACGGCGGGGAGCTTTACCGCAAGGTTCAGGGCATTCCCACGACGGCGCGGCGGACGCGCGTACTCCTGCAGGATCCGGTCAATCGCCGGATTGTCTACGCCGGAACCACCGAGGGGCTTTACCGGACACAAGACGATGGCGTCACCTGGAGCCGGATGACCGGCGCGGATGTAATCGTCAATGACATCCGCATCGATCCAAGGAATACCCGCCATGTGCTGCTGGCGACGGATCGCAGCGGGGTTCTCAGGAGCGAGGATGGGGCCGTAACCTTCCAGAGCTCTAATCGGGGATTTTCCCAGCGCCAGGTTGCCGCGCTTCTCGTTGCCCGTAAAGGCTCGCAGGCCATCTACGCCGGCGTGCTGAACGATAAGGGCTACGGCGGCGTATTCGTCTCCTCCGATGGCGGCGACACCTGGCGACAGCAGAGCGCCGGGCTGGGAGGGCGGGATGTTTATACCCTGGCGGAGACGGAGAGCGGAAAGGTGCTCGCGGGAACCAACCAGGGAATCTTCCAATGGGATGGATCGACATGGAAGCCGGACAGCAAGGTTGAGAGGGAGGTCGCAAAGACCGCATATGTTTTGCGCCGGGGAAAGAAAACAAAAGTAACGACGCGGCAACGGGTTCCCGAGGAACCGATCGCCGGGCGAGTGAACAAGATTGTGGTCTCCGGAGATCGCTGGTATGCGGCCGGAGCGGGCGGCGTCTTTACCAGCCCGAACCGGGGCGCGTACTGGAAAGGAGGGCCGGTTCTCGGCAGGAGGGATCTGCGGCTTCTCGCGGCCCAGGGCGATACGGTGCTGACGGGGGACAAAAGCTGGCTGGCGCTTTCCCGGGACGGAGGGGCGAGCTGGCAGGCGTTAGCGCGGCCGGAAGCGCTCCATTGGCTGAACGGCGTCGCACTCACCCCGGACGGCCAAATCTGGCTGGGGGCGCGGGAGGGAGTATTCCTAAGCGCCGATCAGGGGCAAAGCTGGCGGTCGATGGCGACTCTGCCGGTCTCCGACATCGATGCGCTGCGTTACGACTCAGAACTGAAGCGGATCGTGATTACCTCGGCAACCTCTTCTCTGGTGCTCGCCATCGACCCCGCCGCCAAAACCTGGAAGTGGTGGGATGCGGGATGGACCCTGCATAGCGTCCACTTCCTGGATGGACGAATGGTCGCCGCCACCCGCTACAACGGGGTGGTGATGGAGCCCTCCGAGCCCTCCAACGCCGTTACCGCCTCGGCTGCGACTGTCGGCCGGTAAGGCCGGAGCAGGATGCTGTGCCTGCGCCCTGCGGGAGCGGGAGACCTGGTCCGGATGGTCGAATTGGACCGGGTCTGCTTCCCTCCGGAGATTGCCTACTCCCAACGCGAACTCCGGCATTACCTGAACCAGCCGCGCTGCGTCTGCTGGCTCGCGCATTTCCGCAGTTCTTCCCTCTCGGCCTTTATTCTGGTCGAACGCCTGCGCCACGGTCCGGCGCTCCATGGGCATCTGCTGACCATCGATGTGGAGCCTGCCGCGCGGCGTGTCGGAACGGCCCGGCTGCTGTTACAGATTGCGGAAAAACAGCTCAAGGAGGAGGGAGCGGCATCGCTGAAGCTGGAGGTCGCTGCGAATAACCTGGCGGCGCTGCGCCTGTATCGCGGCTGCGGCTTCGTCAAGGTCGGACGGATCGCCGGCTATTATCCAAACGGGGCGGATGCCGAGGTGATGGAGAAGTCCCTTTGAAGATGGGCTGGAGACTGACTCGTGTGGCGAATCAGAAATTCGTTACAGAACAACCCCAGATCCTTCGACTCCGTTTGGCCCAAAAGCGGGCCAAACTCCGCTCAGGATGACAGTTCCTTTGTTCTGCGAACTTTTAACTCAGGACACTAGAGCAGTTTCCAGAAGGCGATGGCCATGCATAGCAGGACCGCCTGAATGCCGAGGGCCCAGAGGATTCCGCGGGCGCAGCCGAGTTGATCCTCGTAGTCCGGATCGCCGTGCGAGCCGCTTTCGTCGGCAACGGTGGGCCTCGCGCCGCCGCCGCCCAATACCCCGAAATGGGTTCTTGCCGGCCGCCCCTCGATGTTTGGAATGCCCTGTGAGCCCATGGATCCCTCTCGACTTCAGAGTCTAGACTGGGGCTGTCCGCCGCACACTACAACTTCCGCAGCATCATCGGGCGACCACGTGCGAAAAGTAACATTTACGGTTGGAAATAAGTCACTCGCTTGCGTTGCCAGGCCGCGCACGGCAACGGCGACGATCTCAGATCGCGGATTGCGGTTCGCAGTTTAGGCGGGATCAGAGCGCGGAGGGCCGCGGCTGAAGGGTCAATACGGTGATCTCGGGCGGGCAGAACAGGCGCAGGGGAAGGCCGATCGTTCCGATGCCCCGATTCACGTAGAGCTGGATATCGCCCGGGAGAGAGAAATGCCCCTCGACATATTTTCTGCCCAGATAAGGAAGGACAATCGGTCCGAGAACCGGCAGGCGGACCTGGCCTCCGTGCGAATGGCCGGAGAGGATCAAAGATACTTTGCGGCCAACCAGGGAATCGGCGTAATCGGGCTCGTGGACCATCAGGATCACGGGCTCCCGCCCGGCCCGGGAGGGTGCGGCGAGAGTCGCGTCGATATCGGGATGCTGAAACTCCACCTCCGCCAACCCCGCCAGCCAGATGCGCCCGCCGTCTTTCTCGAGGGGAACCGCGCGGTTGCGCAGGACGGAAATGCCGTGCGTGTGCAGCGCGTCGGTAACCGCCGAGGAATTCACCAGCATGTCGTGGTTGCCCAAAACGGCATAGCGCAGGGGACAGGCGATGCGGCTGAGCATCTCCGCGCAGACGTATCCCATCTTCGTTCCGAAGCTCCGCGGCAGAGGTTCATTGCTGACGAAGTCTCCCGTGATGGCCACCAGGTCCGGACGGAGTTCGTTGATTCTTCGAATCACCCTTTCCAGGAAGTAGCCCTCCGTGTACTCGGCCAGATGGATATCGCTGATCTGCAGCAGGCGAAAGCCGGCGAAGGACGGGGGCAGACCGGCGATGCCGATGGTCCGCTCGACGACCTGAATTTCATGGCGCGCGATCTCGCAGGAGTAAAAGGCGAGCCCGGCGGCGGCAAAGGCCGAAAGGCCCAGAAAACGGCGGCGGTCGAAAAGCTCCGGCAAAAGGCTCCGGATGGATCGATTCCGAGGAGGGGCTACGGTTTCGGTCTCAGTCACTTCCTTCAGTTTAGGGGGCAACCATGGATGAATCAACCCGCGAAGGGGCTGGAATGCGCTGGCCGCAGCCTCAAGGTAACGTAACAGTGGCCAAGACAACTTCCATCCCTTCGAGGGTGATATTTGATGCAGAGGTTGGGCGCGGGAGTTGCTTATTCGTCGAATAACTTGCGCAGTGCGGGGTAAATTTTTCGGTATCGGGCATAGGCATCGCGCATCGCGGGGATCGCATCCGGCTGCGGAAGAGTTACCCGGGCAGGACGGATCGCCTGGGCGCATGCGGCATCGACGGAAGGCCAGATTCCCGCGCCGACGCCGGCCAGGATCGCCGCGCCATAGGCCGCGCCCTCTTCCGCCTCGACCGTTTCGACCGGCTGCTCATAGGCGTCCGCCTGGATCTGGCGCCATACGTCGGAGCGCGCGCCGCCGCCGCCGGCGCGGATGCGGCGCGCGGGGATCGAGAGTTCGGAAAATATGGTGAAGGTATCCTTCAGGCTGAAGGCGACGCCCTCCAGGATGGCGCGGATCACGTGGGATCTGGTATGGTCGGCGGCCAGCCCCACCAGGGCGGCGCGAGCGGCGGG
>JAJYZK010000071.1 GCA_021799945.1 Acidobacteriota bacterium | reverse complement strand
TCAGAGTAAACTCCCAAAATCCGTCGAGACGCCCGGCCGCCACATACGCCAGATCGAGCGCCGCCGAACCGGCGCGGCGAACCCCGTGCGTTCGCAGCGCAAGCTGCTGATAGAAGTATGTATTGGGGCTCACATGCCGCTTCTGGCTGGGAAAGCCGGTGGCCAGAAGGCTTTCCCGCAGAGTGGAGTTCGAGGAGACCCGCAGCCGCCGGCCGTTCAGCCAGGCCCCTTTTCCCATTTCCGCGGCGAAGAGTTCGCGCTGGAGAGGCTGGTAGACAACGCCTGCGACCAGCCGCCCATCCCCATCCGGAGCGAGCCCCTCAGGCCGCTCCTCCAGACCCAGGGAAACGCAGAAAAACGGAAAGCCATGGGCGAAGTTCGTGGTGCCGTCCAGGGGATCCACATACCAGCGATACCTGCCGTCGAGGCAGTTGCGCGTGCCCTCCTCGCCATAAATTCCGTGGCCGGGAAAGACTTCGCCGAGCTTCTCGACAATCAGTTTTTCGGCTTGGCGATCCGCTTCGGTGACCAGATCGGCCTCGCCCTTGTATTCCGTTTTCACGCCACGGTCAAAATAGCGCACCAGCAGCTCGCCAGCCGCGATCGCGATCGGCGCGGCCGCCGCCGCAAATCCCAAATTCAGTTCCGGGGCCAAGGCCGTCGCCAGGGTCGTCAATGGATGCTTCCTTCCGCCGCATCCGGGAGCCGCCGACGTTGCCCGTCCCGGCGCGGCTGCACGCAGATAGTGCGAATCTGATGCTTGTAAATGAAAAGATTCGGGCGTCCCTCGCGGGTGAGCCGGATCATCTTCTCGTCGAAATATTCAATCCAGCCGGAGACGCTTTCGCCATCCCGCAGGCGCACGGTGACGGGCGCCCGCCGGGAGCTCAGGGAGCGCAGGTAGAGTGACTCCTGCCCGGTTTCCCCCCGAGGCGCGGGTCCTCCACTCTTGCGGGATCTGGGTTCTCCGATCATGTCTCGATTGTATCCACTCCGAATCAAGGACGCCGAACAGGTCCTGCGCTCGATTCACTCCGGCTGGGGATAATAGCCTGTCCGGTTGTGCACTACGTAATCCGTCCCTGCGGGCTGCCCCCGCAATTTCACCGAAATGGTGCGAAAGTCGCCGGAGGTGGACCGGCTCGAAGGATAGTAGCCGAGCAGGTATTGCGTCCTGAGATCTTCGGAAACCCGCTCGAAGCTTTGCTGCAGCGAAGAAGAATCGGCGTAATAGAACTTGCCGCCAGTCTCCTCGGAGAGCGTCACCATGGCGTGTTCTCCTTCCAGGTCGCGGCCTGCGCTGGCCGCAATCGGGACGTCGATAATGGCATAAACCATGGCTTCGCCGCGAACCGCCGCTTCGATGGCCTGATCGAAGCTGGTGCCCTTGACGGTGTTTTCGCCGTCCGAGATCAAAACGATCACCTTGCGCCCGGAGCGTGGCTCCAGATTCTGGGCCGCCAGGTAAACGCAGCTATAGAGCGCGGTGGCGGCCCCGGGACGAAGTTTGTCCAGCCCGCGGTCGATGCGGGCCAAGCCATTGGTGAAGGGGACGACCTCGGATACATGGTCCGAGAAGGCCATCAGATCCAACTGGTCGACCGGCCGCAGCAGCGCGTGCACAAAGCGCCGGGCCGCTTCCTGCTCCAAAGAAAGATCTTTGCGAACGCTGCCGCTGGTATCGATGGCCAGAACGATATTCAGCGGCAACTGGGACTGGCGTTCGAAGAGCGCGATCTTCTGCGGCTGGCCGTCCTCCGACAGCAGAAACTGATCGCGCGTCAGATTGGCGACGGGAGCTCCCTTGCCGTCCGTGACATTGACAAACACATTCACCAAGCGGACATCGACGCGGATCGCCGGGTATGGGGAGTCACCTGAGGCGGGGTTTGCATTCTGAGCCGCCGCGCCGATCAAAGGCGCGAGCAGAAGGGGCGCGAGCAGAAGGAAAAGAACCGGCCCGCCAGGCGGCCTCAGCAACCGGTCCGGCCACATCTTCCCCACCCGGGCTCGCAGGCCGGAAAAAATGCGCCCCGGGATACGCGGTTCGCGGCCAGGCGGCCGGATGCCGCCGGCGAGCGGCTGATTGTTCTGCGTGCGCACTGAGTGAGCATATCCGATGACAGAGCCCCACCGTTCCGCCCCGGGGAGGGCGGAGGCGCGAGTCGGCTCAGATTGTTAGACGCCGCCGTCCGGCAAACGGCTTCGCCGCCCGGTCAAGCAATCGGGCCTGAGGCGGATGCTTCCCCCGGCCACCGACGCCGCGCTGCCTCTGGAACTACCGTTCGAGGGGAGGGCGGGGGTAAGCGACACGAGTCCCGCAAATGCAAGCCAGCGCGCTCAGGCGATGCGGGTGGATCTCACTGGATCCGGATTTTTTCGAATACAGGATGTGCCCGACTGGAACCGACCGCGCGGCCAGCGCGTCTGCGAGCAGCGTGCGGTGACAGCGCGCGGGAGTGGCGGGCGAGCAGAGGAGCGCGGCCGCTGAAGCCTCTTCGAGCGCCAATAACTCTTCCACCGCCCGGTGGAAGTCCGGGGTCTGCATATAGTCGGCAAAGGCGCGCAGGCGCCGGCCCGGCAAACCGTCGTTGGTCCAAGGCTCCCTCGCGACCGGCGAAGCGGGTCGTCGCAGGCCACCCAGCCCGGCCATCCATCGGTACCGGATGCCCCTCTCCTCCAATGCCTCCGACAGACATTCGCGGCAGTATTGCGGATTGTGCCGGGATCGCGGCTTGGTGCGCGCATCGACCACCACGCGCACCCGGTGCCGATCCAGGATGCGAATCAACATTTCGAGCGGCAGGGAGGAGTGCCCAATGGTCAGCATGGCATGTGTTTCTGTTAATGACGCCGGAAGCGCGAGTTGTGGCAATGTCGAGGCGCCCGATCGCCGCCGAAGCGTTCCCGGACGGGTTGGGGCGGAAGCGGCTCCCTGCAATGTATCGCGATCCCGATTTTATCGCGATGCCGATTTTCCGGGATGCTGCATCCTGGGACCCGGCTACGGCAAACTCCGATTGCCGCCCGCTGACCTCAGCCCGACACGCTCCCACCGGCTATGGTAACAGCGGTTCAGCCAGTGCAGATTATGCCGGAGGCGGCAAGCCCCATCCATGCCCAGAACGTGGCGAGAAATGCGGGTCGAGAATCCGCCCGCTCGACACTCCCGGGGCGGGCTCCGTCTTGGAGCTTCACACACTTGGAGCTTCACACGCCGGCATGCTCGATGATCTGTTCGCGCGCCTCGCTGTCGCTCTTCCGTTCTTTTTCGGTCCCGGGCAGCGCGACCCGCAGGACATCCTCGATGCGAGAGGCGTAGTGAATCCTGACTCCGGCGACCTGGTCGGCGGTAAGATCCTCCTCCACGCTCTGGCGATTCTCCGCCGGGAGAATCACGTCCAGCACGCCCGCGCGCTTGGCGGCAAGGAATTTTTCCTTGATCCCACCCACCGGCAGGACATTGCCGCTGAGCGTGATCTCGCCGGTCATCGCCGTTAGCGGCCGCACGGGGATGTCGGTCATGAGGGAGACCAGGGCAGTGGCCATGGTGACCCCGGCCGAGGGTCCGTCCTTGGGGATGGCGCCGGCCGGGACATGCATGTGAATATCCAGATCCTTCACGAAATCTTCGGGCAGTCCCAGCTTTACGGCGTTGGAGCGCACCCAGCTCAACGCGGCTTGCATGGACTCCTGCATCACTTCGCCGATCTGCCCGGTCATGGTGAAGCCACCCTTGCCCTTCATGCGATTCGCCTCGATAAACAGCACATCGCCGCCGGCCGGCGTCCAGGCCAGACCAACCGCGACGCCGGCGCGTTTAGTCCGTTCGGCGATCTCGGTGTCCACATGGACCTTGACGCCCCCCAGAAACTCCTGAATCACCTCCCGGGTGACAACCAGTTTGCCGCGCTTGCCTTCCGCGATCCGGCGAGCCTGCTTGCGGCAGACGGTTCCTATCAGTTGCTCCAGCTTGCGCACTCCGGCCTCGCGCGTGTAGTGCCGCACAATGTGGCGCACGCTCTCTTCCGGGAATTCGATTTCCGGCTCTTCTCCTTCTCTGGGCTCGATGCCGTTCTCCCGGATCTGTCGGGGGATGAGGTAGCGAAAGGCGATATGCGTTTTTTCCTCTTCCGTGTAACCGGACAGATCGATGATCTCCATGCGGTCCCGCAGCGGCTCGGGAATCGGGTCGAGCATGTTCGCTGTGCAGATAAAGAGCACTCTGGAGAGATCGAAAGGCACGTCCAGGTAGTTGTCGCGAAAGGTGTTGTTCTGCTCCGGATCCAGGGTTTCCAGCAGGGCCGAGGCGGGATCGCCGCGGAAGTCGCGCCCTAGCTTGTCGATCTCGTCCAGCATGAACACCGGATCATTGGCCTCCGCGCGGCGGAGGGCCTGGACGATCTGCCCGGGCAAAGCGCCGATGTAGGTGCGCCGATGTCCGCGGATCTCCGCCTCGTCGTGCATGCCGCCCAGCGAAACCCGCTGGAACTTGCGGCCCAGGGCGCGCGCGATGCTGCGGCCGAGCGAGGTCTTGCCCACGCCGGGAGGGCCGACAAAACACAGGATCGGCCCCTTCATGTCCGGCTTCAGGCGGCGCACGCTCAGATAATCGAGAATGCGGTCTTTCACTCGCTTCAGATCGTAATGGTCTTCGTCCAGTATCTCCTTCGCCTTCGCGATATCGACTTCCCCGCCCGTGGATTTGGACCACGGCAGCACGGCCAGCCACTCGATGTAGTTGCGGGTGAGCGAATGATCGGCGGCCAAGGGCGACATGCGCGACAGCCGGTTGAGTTCCTTCAACGCCTCTTTCCGGACCTCCTCCGGCATTCCCGCCGCTTCGATTTTCTGGCGCAGATCTTCAATGTCCTTCTGGCCTTCGTCTACTTCGCCGAGCTCTTTCTGGATCGCCTTGAGCTGCTCTCGCAAATAGTAGTCCCGCTGCGACTGCTGCACCTGATCCTGCACTTCGGTCTGGATCTTGTTGCGCAACTGCTGCACTTCCGCCTCTTTGGCCAGATGCTTGTTGATGCGCTCCAGCCGCCGCATAATATCGGGCGTCTCCAGCAGCTCCTGCTTGTCGGTGGTGGCCAGAAACGGCAGCGAGGAGGCGATGAAATCCACCAACCTGCCGGGATCGTCGATGTTCAGGGCAATGGTCTGCAATTCGTCGGAAAGGGTTGGGGAAGCGGCCACGATCTGCTGAAACTGTGCGGTCACGTTCCGCTGCAGCGCTTCGATCTCCGCGTTCTTCTCCGGATAAATCTCCGCGATGGTCTCCACCCGCGCCGTCAGGAACGGCTCCAGTTGCTCGAAATCTCCAATCCGGACTCTCTCCGCGCCCTCTGTGAAGACAAACAGGCTCTGGTTCGGCATCTTCACAACCTTGTGCACCGTCGCCAATGTCCCGATGGAATAGAGATCGCTGGGCTGAGGCGAGTCCATTCGTTCGTCACGCTGCGCCAGAACGACGATTGTCTTGCTCTCCCCCAAGGATTGAATGAGCTGGATGGAGCTTTCCCGCCCGACGGTGAGCGGCAGAACCGCATGGGGAAACAGCACCGTGCTGCGGACTGGAAGGACGGGGAGCACCCGTCCTTCGGATCCTCCCTGTTCCCGCTGCTGCGGATCGCTCGGATTGATGACGCTCAGAAAATCGCTTGCCATGAGTAAACCTCTGTCAGGTTATCAGCCATAGGATGCGATAACTCCGGGAAAGTCGCAAAGCCCTCCGCCGGCCGGGCGAATGGCTTGGCTTCAGACCCCGGCCGTAGCCGAGAGATAGCACCCCAACTCCCGCACCAGAAGGCATTCCCGGCGAAGCTGCTCGAGCGCCGCCCGGATCAGGTCCGGGTCCTGCAACTGACAGTCGGCATAGAAAACGTATTGCCAGGGCTGGCCCTGCACCGGGCGAGACTCGATTTTAGTCAGATTCGTGTTGTGCTGAGCGAAGGCCTGAAGCGCGGAAGCCAGAGCGCCCGCGCGGTTCTCGACGATGAATGCAACGCTGATCTTGTCCGGCGCGGCATGAACAACCGTGTGGCCGCGGCGGCGGACCAGGAAAAACCGCGTGAAGTTGGCCGGATTGTCTTCGATGCCCGCGGCCAGAATCTCTCCCCCGTAAAAGCGAGCGGCCTGCTCGCTGGCGATGGCGGCGGAGGCTCGCTCGCCGCTCTCCACCAGCCGCTTCACGCTGCCTGCCGTGTCGTAGAACGGGACCGTCTCGATTCGCGGGTTCGCCAGGAGAAAGCGGCGGCATTGAGCCAAGGCCACCGGGTGAGAGAACACCCGGTGGATTTCCGCCAACTCGGCGCCCGGAAGCCCAATCAGGTTATGCCGAATCCGCAGCAGCGATTCTCTTTCAATCTGCACGTCTCGCTGGAAAAGGAGATCGAAGTGCTCGGTGACCGACCCGGCAATCGAGTTTTCGATGGGGATGACGGCGGCGGAGACCTTCTGCTCTTCCACCAGGGTGAAGACCTCCGGAGAGAGAGCGCAGGGAACAACGGTTGCCTCCGGGGCCAGAAGCAGCGCAGCCTCATGACTGAAGGAGCCGAATTCACCCTGAATGGCGATGCGCATTCCGTCCTCGGGCATTTTCTTACTCCGCCGCAGCAGCCGCTGTGCTCCACTGCGCACCATATCACACTGCAACCAGAGGCCCGGGGAAAGGAGCGCTGCCGAAGACCGCCGCGCAGGAAAAGCTGGAAAGGGTAAAAGGGAGGACGGTTCGAAGGACTGGTTGGCTCCAAGTCCGGATCGGCGGCTCTTGAGGGCGGAGTGTTGCGCGGAGGAGCGAGGCCGGCTGCCGGCCTTAGGAGCCCGTTCCCGCCGCCACCACGGCCAGGGTGCGGATCAGAATCTTCAGGTCGAGCCAGATGCTCCAGTTCTTGATGTATGCGGTGTCGAGCGAAATGTAACTGTCAAAGGATGGATCCTGGCGCGCCTGCACCTGCCACAGGCCGGTGATTCCGGGCATGACGTCAAGCCGGCGGAGATGCTGCAATTCGTACCGCTTCACCTCGCTGGCGATGGGAGGCCGCGGCCCCACCATGCTCATGTCTCCCCGCAATACATTCACGAACTGCGGCAGTTCATCCAGCGAGTATTTGCGCAGCCAGCGCCCCACTCCGGTGACCCGGGGATCGTTGCTGACCTTGAACAGGACCCCGTCGCGCTCGTTCATGTGCAGGATTTCCGCCCGCCTGCCTTCGGCGTCGGCCACCATCGTGCGGAATTTGATGCAACGAAAGACTCTTCCCTTCTTGCCGATGCGGTCGGACAGGTAAAAGATGGGGCCCGGCGAATCGGCCCGGATCGCGAGCGCGATTCCGGCGATCACCGGCGCCAGCGTAATCAGCGCCACGGCGGAGAGCGCTAGATCCAGCACCCGCTTCAAAAAAAGACCGACAACCGGAGTCTCCCCGCGATGCAGCGGAATGGTGGGAAACTGGCCGACGTATTCAACGGCGGTATTCCAAGCGAGACCGTCGTAGAGCTCCGGAATCACGCGGATGTCGATGCCCGCCTCCCGCGCCCTGTTCACAATGCTTTTGACCAGGCTCGGCTCGCAGGGAGCGGAGAGGAAGATCTCGTCGACAAAATGTTTCCTCGCGACGTCCAGCAGATCCTCAATCGTCCCCAGGGTCTCCGCGAGGCTTTCCTGGCGATCCGGGTCCTCGCCCGGAATAACGATAAATCCCTTGAAGGTGTAGCCCAGATGCCGGATGCTCTCCATGTGCTGGCGAAGCGCCTGGCCCACGCGGCCGGCGCCGACGATCAGCACGTTGCGGGTCTCCAGTCCGCGGTCAAAACGACGGTACATCCGCATCCGCCAGATCAAGCGGCGCGCGCACAGCAGAACGGTGGAGACCAGGATGGTAAGGAGAACGACGCCCCGCGAGACGATTTCCCCGCGAATGACATAGAGGGCGCCGGCCAACAGAAGGCCGGCGGTCATGCAGGACTGGATGGTGAGGCGCTGCTCATGCAGCGTATTCCGCATCTGCAAGGGGCCGTAGAGATGGTGACGGCGGCTGACCAGGATCAGAGAACACATGAACCAGCCCAGGCATCCCAGCAGGATGGCCGGATGCCGGTCCAACATCAGATTGACCCGATACGGAGACTTATCGCCAAACAGGCCTGCTCCCAGCCATCCCCGCACGGCGATCATCGCGGCAAGCAGGACAATCAGTGCGTCGCCCAGCATCCACAAAGCGTCCGCATGCCTGCCTTTGTCCGGCGGCGGAACCCCTGCACGGAGGGCGTACAGATGTTCTGCCGCCCGTCTTGGCGCAGGGAAGTGCGTCGGCATGCGTTTTGGGAATCCTGAGGTCGCCATCTGTCGTTCGCTCGCTCGCCTCCGGAGCTGGACGGTTCCGAAATCTCCTTATACCCCTGCGAAGAAGAATGCAGGATTACCCAAAGGATGTAACAAAATCGTACGTTTTTTAGTACCGCATTGTTGACTTTTGAGGTACTGGAAACTCCCCGCCGCCGCAAAAGCCCGCCCATGCATTCCCAGCGTCCAATTTCGCGAGTCTTCGCACATCCCGGACGGGATCGGCGAGCTCGAAAGGGCGGATGCCGGCACGTTGCCGGCATCCGCCGTCTCAATGGATCTATTGCCAGGACTGTGTCTTTTTAAGACAGTGGTCGCCGTATTTATTTTGCAGGCGCCCTTGCAGGCGGAGGTTAAGAATCCATCGGCCTGGAATCCAAAGTGACACCGGAGCGCTCCGCAAAGAACGCTGCCCTCGCCGAGCACTCCGTTCGATCACGGTGGCCCGGACGGAAGTTCCCTGGAAGGAAGCGGATTCGACAGGAACCGAACCATGGTTACTGAAACAGGTTCTTATGTTGTTTTCTAGTTAATAGGAGCCGGGATGCGTCGAACTCATTCCCGCGGACCGGCGGCGCGGGCGCTTCCCGGAGCGTCGGCGATTGCCCGCCGCGATGGCGAGAGGATGGCTCCAGGCAGAAATCACGGCCGAGCGCAGAACGCGAGAACTTCAACCGTTTCGCCGGCGCGAATGACCGTCTCCGCTTCGGTGGCGCCGACCGAGCCGACGAATTCCGACCCTCTGCGCGGGGGCGCCAGGTCGTGGCCGACGGTATCCGGTGGATGTTCTCAGCGCAGCGTGGAGATCCGCTCCGCATGGGAGGAGAGCGTTGCGGTCCGCTCCAGCTTATCCCAGTTAAACGGGCGCCCGTCGATAGCCCGCTTCACGGTTTTGAACAGGACCACGGAAAACAGTTGTCGATAGGCGAAGCGCTGCAGCCCGATATGGAAGAGGAGCCAGCCGTCTCCCTGGTTGGCCGGATTTCTTCGCTCCAGGGAAAAGGCCAGTACGGAGGTAAGGAAGTCGATGACCAGAAAGGCCAGGAAGTACGCGAGGAGCTTGGCGAAGCTGGCCGCATTCGCCGTCTCCGGATGAAAATGCCGGTCGAGCAAGTACGTTGCGGACCGGAACAGAAACATCATGTCGATGAAGGGAGAAACCAGGGGCAGCAGGATCTGGAAGATGAGCACGTTGGGCAGGGCGAATAAGCCCATTGCCTTGTTATTGAGGAAGGCGCGCTGATGCTTGAAGATAGCCTGCAGGGTTCCGAAGGACCAGCGGAAACGCTGCCGCATGAGACCGCGGGCGTTCATGGGGGCTTCAGTAAAAGCCAGAGCCTGGTCCTCATACATCACCTTGTAACCCTGTTCCAGCAGATTCATCGTCAGGTCGGCATCTTCCGCCACGGTGTTTACCGGATAGCCGCCGCCCTGTCGCACCGCTTGGGTGCGCCAGGCCCCGATCGCCCCCGGCACCACCACCACTACGTTGAAAAGATCCAGCGCCCGCCGCTCGAAATTCTGGCTGGTGATGTACTCCAGGGCCTGCCATCTCGTCCACAGATTGACCCGGTTGCCGACCTTGGCGTTGCCCGCGACGGCGCCCACGGCGGGATCGGCGAAATGGCCGACCAGCTTCGACACCGCTTCCGGCGCGATCACCGTATCGGCGTCGATGCCCACATAGAGGTCTTCGCGCAATTGTTCCAGGCCGTAATTGAGGGCCTGCGCCTTGCCTTCGTTGCTTTTGCGGAGAACCGTCACCCGCCCGGAGGCAATGTCGTGGGGATAGGCGTCCCGCGCTACCTCGTAGGTGCGGTCGAAGGAACCGTCGTCGATGACGATGACCCGCAGATTGGCGTAGTCGGAATTCAAAACCGACCGGATGGTCCGCACAATCACCAGTTCCTCGTTGAACGCGGGAATGAGCACGGCCACCGGCGGCCGGTAAGAACCTGCCGCGCTGGAGCCGGCCCTCCTTCGTAGCCGGTCGATGGTCGCGAACAGGCCGACCAGAACCAGGCGGGCGCTCATCAGCACGTCGCCGAGGAAAAAGATCAATACGATGGAGCGGGTAAAGACCGCGTAGCCAAAAAAGGCGACGGAATCCACCCTGGCCTGCCAGTACTCCTTGGCCTTCAGCCGCGGCATCACTTCATCCCGCGTTTTATTCATCAGGTCCGAGACCTGGACGATGCGGTAGCCGTGCGCCCGCAGCGCGTCGATCAGCAGAGGCAGAGTCTCAATGGTCACCGATCGATCTCCGCCGCCGTCGTGCAGCAGGATCACGCTGCCGCGAAATTGCGCCTTGGTCTGCATGACCTGCAACTGGTTCAACACGTCGGCGATGATCGACTGAGGCGTCTTTCGTGGGTGCTCCTGCCAGTCGTTGGTGTCGATCTTGTTGCCGACGATGGTGTAGCCCATTTTTTGAATGTAGTAGGCCGGCGCAGCCTGGTCGTTGGTGTCCGGCTCCTGATCGATCGAATACGGCGGCCGGAAAAAGAGGGGTTTC
>JAJYZK010000070.1 GCA_021799945.1 Acidobacteriota bacterium | reverse complement strand
GATGGTGCTGACCGCGCTCGCGAAGCCGCTGGCGCAACAGTTGCAGAGGGCGGAGGCGGTTGCCGGCGCGGCGCAGGAAGGGCTGCGCGACCACCGCAGAATCGCGGGAGCCATTGCCGAGCGCAGCCCGGAGAAGGCCCGCGAAGCCATGCGCGCCCACATGGAGAATGCCGAGCGTTATTGGCGCATCGCCAACAGCGGTCTGGCTTCACAGGATGTCCTCGACAGCGTTTCCGAGGTTAGCTTTTCCTCATGACCACCGCAGGCAAAACGATCCAATGGAAAGATGACCGCGAATTGTTCGCAATGGCGCGCCGCGAACTGTTCAGCGCCGTGATTGGCGACTCGATGGACAAGATGCGGCTGTTTCACCAGTTTCTGCCGCCATCGATCCGGCCGCTGCATCCGGAATCCCTGCTGGTTGGCCGCGCCATGCCGGTGCTGGCCATGGACGTGTTCGAGGAAAGCATTTCCAACTCGTCGAATGGGCTATCGGAACAGCCTTTCGGGCTGATGCTGAACGCGCTGGACGATTTGAAGGAGAACGAGGTGTATCTCAACACCGGCGCCAGTCCGCGCAGCGCGCTGTGGGGAGAGCTGATGAGCACCCGGGCGCGCGCGCTCGGCGCAGCGGGCGCGGTGCTGAACGGATACATCCGCGACACGCGGGCGGTGCTGAAGATGGGCTTTCCGGCATTTTGCTGGGGCAGCTTCGGGCAGGACTCCGGTCCGCGCTACAAAGTGATGGATTTTCGCATTCCGGTGGAGATCGGCGCCGTGCGGGTGGAGCCGGGGGACATTGTATTCGGCGACATCGACGGGGTGTGCATCGTGCCGGAGAGAGCGGTGCGCGAGGTGTTTACGCGGGCTCTTGAAAAAGTGCGAGGAGAAAGCCAGGTGCGCAAAGCGCTGGCCGATGGCGTCAGCGCGGTGGAGGCGTTTCGCCAATACGGCGTGATGTAACAGGCGCCGCTGAAGGGCGAGGGCAGACCGAAAACCGCGGCGGAGGATCAGTAGCGCTTGTAGGCCTGGTTGAACTTGGGCCTGGGCATCGTGTGCACGAACGTCGCCACGTCGATCGCATCCTGTGGAGTCAACGTTCCCGGATGGTTCTGCGGCATGTTGTGGATAAGGAACGCGGCCATTTTTGGGGGATTGTTCATGCCTGCGCCATCGTTGTACGAATCGGGTCCCCACACGGCGGGAAGCACGGGCGGGACCCCGGCGCCGTCGGCGCCATGGCATCCGGCGCATTGAGCCGCATAGAGCGCTTTTCCCTTCGCCGCGCCTCCAGTCAGGCCGGGAGGAAGCTTGACGAAACCACGGCCGCCGTACGCCTGGCCCTTCTGAGCGCCTCGCGATAACCAGTTGACGTAAGCGGTAAGCGCCTTCATCTCGGCGCCATCCTGGGGTAACGGACGACCGTTTTCACTGCGCACAAAGCACTCTTGAAACCGCTCCTGCATTGAGATCACCCTACCGGCGCGCTTGTTATACATCGGGAAGATATTCGCCATGTCGATCATGGGCGCTGCGTATGCAGCGGTCCCGCTCTGAATGTGGCAATCGTTGCAGGAGAGCTTGTTCCCCACAAAAGCGGCTGCATATTTGGGAGTTTCGTCGAAGATGCGCTTGCCCAGGCGAACCTCATCCCCTTCGGCGCCTGCCGGAAGATCGACCCACCGGGCGCGCGCGGCGCTTGCCGGAGACGCCGGGGCCGCCGTTGGCTGGGGACCCGAGCAGCCCACAGCCAACGCAGCCGCCAGGAGGATTCCAGCTCCCGCCAAAGCGCTTTTACCTGTCGCGTCGAACATGGGCAGCCTCTTGATTAGAACTGGTCTCATAAATAGCTCAGCGACTTCGATGGACCGCATGAGCCCCGCCTCGCTGGCGGGTCTCATACGCGACGTTACCGGCGAAAGTGGGTTTATGGGACCAGTTCTACTGCGGTTGCGGCGCAATGGACTTGAATCCATACTGGTGATAGATCGCCTGCGCCTGCGGAGATTGCAGGTAGGCAAGCCACTGCTCCGCCGCCTGCGGGTGCGGCGCATCCACCATCACGCCGCCCGCATAGACAGCCACGCTGTTCTGCGAATCCGGAATTTTGATCCCGCCGATCGGGTTGCCGATTTTCTCTTGAAACCTCACCTCCGACGCCCAGGTCACGCCGGCATCCGCCATCCCTTGCATCACCCGCATTGGCGTTTGCCGATGGTGGATCTCGGTCAGGATCGTTGTGCCGACCTCTACTTTCTGGTGGTAAACCGCCTGATACAGCGAGTCGCCTCCGGCTTTTTTCAGCGCTGCGGCGATCTGGTTGGCGACGCCTTCCCATTGCGGATTGGGCATGGACAGCTTGATGTCGGGACGCCCCAGATCGTTCAGCGAGGCAATGTGTTTTGGATTGCCCGCTCGAACCATGATCTCCAGGTCGTTCGTCGCGTATTGCCTCACGTCCTTCACCTGGTTCTGCTGCGCCATCCTGTGCAGCACCCGCGCGCCGGCCTCATACACATCGGGTTTCACCTGCAAGGTGAAGTTGCCCAGCGTGAGCGTATCGTCCGCCGCGATCTGCTTTCGCAGAATCCCTGGAGGCAGCGTCTCGTAGTAAATGCGCCCCGCCAGGTCCGGATGAAGCTTTTCAAAGCCGGCGATCAGTTGCGGCAGAACAAAAAACTGATTTCCGCCGATGAACAGCACCAGTTTCGCCCCTGCCGGGTCGCCATGCAGGTCGGGGATGTTGTCCACATCCGGCACATGGAATTTGTATCCCTGGGCCGCTGCCGGATCGTTGGCGCCCTTGCTCCAGGGCGGAGTGGCCTCCGTCTTTTCCTGGGCGCACACGGCCCCGGCCATGGCCAGACCGACCACGGCAAGCATGACACTTTGCAATCTCATTGCCGCACCGCCTTTCGTCTTATCCAACCGTGATGTAGCTGTAATGCCCGCCGGTCTGCAGCAGTGCGATGGCGGCAACCATCGAAGCGACAACGAGGACATCGGGAAGGGTGTGAGCGAGCATGTCCGTCACAATCGCCTCCGGGCTCTGCGATAGCTTGTTGACTTTGATCAGGCCGCGCACCTGCTCCTCCGTGGCTGTGTGACAGCTAAGAAACTTTACGCCACGGTGCTGCAGCGCCTGAATGCTCGTATCCTGGTAGATCGACTCTTCGCTGTCGGGGTCCTGAGAGGCATAGTGCAGACCCGGGCCGGCCTTGCTCGCATAAAATGGATTGCGAGTCGCCGGTTGACCGGTCGCCGGATCCGTCACATTCAGCCACGCGCCGATCTTGTACTTGCTCCAGATCGAGTCGTCGAAGTTGAGCATGTTGGTTGGGCCATGCAGCGCCGCAACAACTTTGATTTGCTCGGCCGGAAGGCCGAACCCGAAGCGCAGCCCATTCAGCGAGTTCTTGATGTTGTTCAGAAACTTGCCACCGCCGATTGGAATGACGTCGTATACCTGCTTGACGCGGGCGGGGTCCTTTACGACCTTATCGAACTCCGATACCCGCCAGTCGGCGGTGGTGTAGACAAGCTGGGCGTCGGCGGATGGGGAAAAAACGCCAAGAGCGCTGAGGGCGGTCGCGCCTGCGGCGGCGCCGGTGACAAAGGATCTACGGCTGAGGTTTTTCATCTGTTCCTTTCTGTGCTGAGGGTTGATTCGGACTGTTTGGCGATTTGGCGCCGTCATCCGGTTGGGGATCGAGGCCAAGGTTTGACAGAATCTGGTGCTTCGGATGCTCGCTCTTGCGCTTGAAATTCGGAGAGAGGCCGCGCCACAGGATCAGCGCCAGCAGAATCGCTGTCGCGCCGCCGAGGATGTAGATCGTCATTGCGTTCCCTCCATAGGCATCGCAGGCGCCGGCCTCTCGGTATATTCGCCGGACTTCCCGTCATACAGCGACCTGATGTAATAGGTAACGGCCTGAATCTCCGACGGCGTAAGCAACGGCCAGGCCGGCATTCCGCTGCCCGGCACTCCGTTTTGAATCACTTGCGCCGCCACGGCATAGGAAGGCTCGATCTCGTGGAAGTTTGCCGCGCGGGGGACCATCCGCAGTCCGTCTGCTCCGTCACCGAGGCCATCTTCGCCGTGACAGCGTACGCAATGCGTCTGAAAAACCCGCCTCCCTGCTTGCATCAGCGCCGGGTCGGGCGCATAACGCTGTCTTTCAGCCAAAGCGCCGGCCTTCGAAATCGAAGCCACATAATCCGCCACCGCCTGGAATTCCGCGCTTGGCAGGCAGATCCAAGATGGCATGGAGGAGCCCGGAACGCCCGCCTCCAGCGACCGCCATATCAGGGCATACGACAGCTTGAAACCGGCCAGATTGAAAGCGACAGGGCGAAGGCTTCTTCCGCCTATGGAATGACCGTCGGCATTTTTGCCATGGCAGCCCGAGCAGTTGGCGCGAAACACTTCTCGCCCCTCGTCCAGGTCGTCGGCGGAAGGATTGACGGGCAGGACATAGATCACCTTCTTCTCGGGCGGATGAATCTCGGACTCAGCTCGGCCGAGCGTGTTCAGATAGGCGACCAGATCTATTGCATCCTGGTTGGGACGGTCCGGCGACCCGTGAAAAAGCCATGGATAGGAAGGCATCACCGAGTCGGGAACAATATACCTTGGGTCATACAAGTGAACCAGTTGCCAATCGGACGGGCGCTTCCCCGATTCTCGCGCCAGATCCGGTCCAACCCGGCGCGTTCCCCACATCTGGGGATATTCGTTCTGTGTCTCCCATGCCTGGGTCGGCGGTCCGAAGCGCCACTCGTCGGCGGGCGTAAAGCGGACCTGGAGAGAATGGCAGTAGGCGCAGCCATCGATCGCGTAGAGATGCGCTCCCCTCTGCTCGGACGCAGTTAACGCGATGTCGGCATGTGGCGGAGTGTCCCTGCGAATGGCTTGATGCAGCCGGATTGCGGGATAAACTCCCAGAGCCAGGAACGAGAGAAAGAAGAAGAGCACTCCTGCGCCAAAGGTGGCCGCATACGCGGTGGTGAACCAATACTGCGATCTTTCGCGGCTGGGCAAATGCTGAGCTTTCGAGTCAACCGCCACGCCGAGCAGTCCTTCCGGATTGCGTGGCCCGGTGACGAAACTCAACCCAAAGACGATGAACCCGGCAAGAAGGACGACGCCATCCACCGTGCGGAATGCCCAGTAGGGCCGGGATGCCCGCACCGAGTCGATCCACGGCAGGCGCCGCCGCCACAAAGTCGCCTGCACCAGCCCCGCTCCCGTCAGATCGACCACCATCAGGCCGAGGCCGATGACCAGAAGCCAGTAGGACCAGGCCATCGCCCTTCGGTTATGGCGGACACGGGGCATACGCTGCCATAGATGGCCAAGTCCGCCCATCGCGGCGAACGACGCGAAACCGATCATCGCAAGATGCGAATGGCCGATGACCCAATCGCTGAAGTGGATAAAGCTGTTGAAGCTCATTACCGCTTGAACGGATCCCTGAATGCTCACAACCAGGTACAGGACGATGCTGGTCCATACGAATCGGAGCGGCACATCGCCCAGAACGAAGAGTTCAGCCACAAGGCCGATCGACAGCAGAAGATTGGTAACGACCAGAATGACATCGATGCCCTGATAGATCGAAGCCGCCTCGGAGACGTGCTGCGCCATCATCGGAAGCGAGGAATAGATGTAATGATGGATGCCATTCAGCGGATAAACTAGGAATAGCAGCCAGAAGCCCACCATCGAGTAAAAGTGGCTGTAGATGGGCTTTCTGGTCACTGCGGTAATTACGAAGTATTCGACTGCGACCGCGAGCGGGGTGATGAAAATGCCGACGGCGTCATGAATCCAAAGCCCTGAGAATGCAGCGCCCATGGCCCCCGGCAGTTCGTGAGGAACGATATTCCCCAGAGGATAGGCAAGCGTGGTGAAGGTGATGCCGCCCAGGAGATACCATCCGGAGACATAGAGGTCCGATGCGCCGCAGCGGAGAAACGGGATGGCGAACTGAACGATCATCAAGACAAAACACAGTTCGAGGATCGCGGCGATGACCAGAGGAAACTCAGCCCATTCCAGCGGCTGCAACACGCCGGAAAGCACCAGCGTCCAGCCGCCAAGCACAGCAACGAAGTTGTAGACGAAAAACATCCACCAGCCGAGGCGTTCGCTGGTCACCGGCCGGCGTGTCAGGTAAGGAACGGAAAAATAGATAAATGCGAGGAATGCGTTTCCCAGCCAGGCGTACAGGATTCCTTGTGTATGGTCGTAGCGCAGCCTTCCCCAGGTCAGAGCGGCATGGTTTGTCAAAAACTCCGGGACATGAAACTTCACGGATACCGCGAGGCCGAAGAGCGCGGACAAAACAAGTCCAACAAAGGCGGCATAGGTGTGCGCTTTGACGAGTCCGCTTGCCACCGGCGCGCGCACCTGCTCGGACGGGGCGGCCATCAGCGCGCGCTCCTCGCCGTCGGCGTGGCGTTGGCGGCCGGCGCCGGCTGACTCAACGCGGAAGCGGGACTCCAGGTGCGGACGGCGAGGAAAGCGATCACGGCGCCTAGAACGAGCAGGATCGCTACGTAGGCTCGCTGTTTCACCGAAAATGCATGGTGTGCCTGTCCGGGCATAGCATCCCTCGTCCGAGCCCACTGGAGCGATCCGTAAAAGCCCCCAATGCCCAATGCGCCGCTCCTGGCATCGCAGACTCCATCTTCCGCAATGACCATACCCGCCGTCCAATCAGAAAACGAAATACGCTATTAGCGGACCGCGAGTTCTTGTTTGAGCCGGCCTTTGAGAGGCGAACCGTGGAAGAGGTGGGAGGGTCGCTCCACAGCAGTCCTTCAAGATGACGGAGACGAGGATCAACGCCGGGCGGATGTCCCCGCCGGAATCATACAGCAGCCTTCAAGGCGAAGGTGGCTTTGGCCGCATCGAAGGGCGCTCGAATTTTGGCAGGTCTGGCCCGACGGTTCGGCCGTGGAGGCGCCCGTCAGACAGGAAATGGGCGAAAGGCGAAGAATCCGGCTCTGGCCCTCTCAGGCAGCCCTTGTAGATCGATGAACTCGGCTTTCACGCCTTTGCCGCCTCGATAACGACGAAGATTTCCCCACTCAGCCTCCCGAACAAATCGCCGGGACGGGAGAGCAGCGCGTTGTTCGGTTGTCTCAGCTCAGGGATCCGCTCCACATCGCCCGTTCCTGCCTATCGGGCAGAACTGGCGCAAAGATCAGGCGGAGCCTCAACGTGCGTGCGCTCAATCACTCGCCGCGATATCCATACTTTCCGTTCCGGTAGAACGTTACCGTGAACATCGGCACCATGGAACGGGCATATCCCGACGCTACGGCCGGTAAAGAGACCCCGCCACCCCAGGTAATGGCAAATCTCTTGTCGTTCGGCCATGTGAATTCAACTTCCGGGGATAGATCCAGATAGGTCCAACTCGGCGCATTGGCATGGCCGAAAAGCAGATTGGTCTTGCTCTGGGACTGGCCGTTATATTCCACCAGATACCCTAGGCCATATTTGTTGTTCAGCACGTGTTCGAATGCGCCCGCATAATAGAGAAGATTTCCATTCACGACGCGCAAAGCATTGCCGGCCGGGACCGTTGTGAATCCGTTGTCGTAGGTGTACCCGGCGCCCACGTGATTGGGGTTCTCCACGATATCGCCAAACTGAAAATACACCTCAAAAGGCCTGAATCGTTTTCGGGCCAACAGGTTCAACCCCTCATTATAAGTCCCGTTACCTCTCTGGTCTGCCCCGTAGAGCTGCGGGTTCAGGCCACGATATTTTCCTGTTGGAATGTACTGGATATAGGTCAGGGCCAACGAAGGCTTTGCCCAAAAGCGTTGGTTGTTTCCGTCTTTCATGAACTGCCGCTTGAATTCGAAGTGCAAGTTGCCCAAGCCCGCCGCGGCAACGGTGCGTCCATTGGTTGTGGTTGGCGGTCCAACGCTGTTGTAGTCGACTGGAATATAGAAGTCGATTTCAAGGTTTTTCACAATGCCGTAACTCACCCTCTGCGGCATGTAAAGGCTGGATTGTCCTAACGACGAGGTCACCGTGTCGTACAAGAACGGTTCATAGTAGCCGGAGGTGGGGGGATCGGCGTCCGCCGTTCCAGTATAGAAAGGGCCGCTGGTCAGCGGATCCCAGGGCTTTGCGTTCTGCGACCATCCTCTGATGGATCCTATCCCGATCGTTGCAATGCAGGCGATGCACACGCGCGCTCTGCTCCATGGGATCATGCAAATTTCTCCTGAGCTCCCTTCCCGTGCCGGAGTGGAGCATGCTCCTCAGCTGGAGATCATCACGCATACGCCGGACTAACGCGGCTCAGCGCCACCGTCTTTACCCTGGAGCGCAGCCCCAGAAGGCCGCCACACTCGGCGCGCAGGCGGCCGTACTGGAAGACCGTATGACGCCGCGGTCAGCCTGGATGGAGCCCGTCAGGCCGCGAAGTCTCCTTCCGGGGCGGGCAGGATATCGTTGTCTCTTGCAATCCACACATACAGCGTCGGCAGCAGGAAGATGCTCATCACCAGATCCGCAATCAGCCCGCCGACGATGACGATGGCGAAAGGCCGCTGCGAGTCCGAGCCGATGCCATGGGACATGGCCGCGGGAAGCAGTCCGAGGGTAGCCACCAGCATCGTCATCATGATCGGACGCAGGCGCAACACGGCCCCCTCGATCGCCGATTCCTCAATTGAATTGCCCCGGACGCGAAGCTGATTGATGTACTCCAGCATGATGACTCCCGTCTGTACGGAGACGCCGAAGAGCGCAAGAAATCCGACGCCGGACGAGACGCTGAAATTGGTTCCCGTAAAGAGCAGAGCCAGCAGTCCGCCGATGCGAGCCATCGCCACGTTGATGAGGATGAGAATCGCCCACTTGAACGACTTATACATGGAGTACAGGATGATGAAGATTAAAAGCACGGTTAACGGCACGATAATCAGCATCCGCGCCTCGGCCCGCACTTCGCTCTGGTATTCCCCCTCCCATCCGATGTGGTACCCGCGGGGGAGCTGCACCTGCGCATCGACCTTGCGGATGGCCTCTCTTACCGCGTCCCCGAGCGCCCGGCCGCGCACACTGTACTTGATGGCGACATACCGCTGATTGTTTTCCCGGTAGATCTCGGAGCCTTCGTCGGCCTCCTTCACGGTGCAAAGCTGCGCCAGCGACACCCGCTCGCCGGAGGGAGAGAGCAGCCGGATGTTTTTGATCGCTTCGCGCGTATCGCGATACCGGGGCAAGTAGCGCAGGGTGAGGTTATAGACCTGTTCGCCCCGCAGCACCTGGGTAACCGGATTGCCTCCGACTGCGGTGTAAATGGCGTCCTGCACGTCGGCTACGTTGATTTGAAAGCGGGCCGCCTGCGCGCGATCCACCGAAAACACCAGGTCCGGCTGCCCGGTCACCTGGAAGACGCCGAGGTCCGTGATGCCCTTGACGTGGCTCATGATCGAGGCGATCTGCTCGGCCTTGTCCTCCAGCACATGCAGATCGTCGCCGTAGACCTTGGTGGCCAGCTCGCCCTTGACTCCGCTGACTGCCTCCTCCATGTTGTCTTCGATCGGCTGGGAAAAGCCCCAGATGGCGCCGGGAATCGCCTTTTGCAGGGCCAGACTCATGGATGCAATCAGGTTGTCCTTGTTTTGATGAAAGACCGGCCGCCATTGCTCCTTCGGCTTCAGGCCGACAAAGTATTCCGTGTTGAAGAAACCGGTATGATCCGTTCCGTCATCGGGCCGTCCGGTTTGACTGGTGCACAGAGTGGCTTCGGGAAAGGAGCAGAGGATGATCCTGGCCCGATTGGCCACGGAGACCCCTTCATCCGGACCTGCGCTCTGCGCCAGCGTGCCGCGCACCCAGAGCGCGCCCTCGTCCAGGTGAGGCAGAAACTCGGAGCCGATGACCCCGCCGAAGGCCAGATAGACGGCCAGGAACAATCCAATCAGGCCGGCGCCCACCGTCACGCTGCGATGATGAATCGCCCATTTCACGGCCACCCGGTACCGCACCGTGAGATATTCCATCACCGGATTGCGCCACTCCGAGGCGCCCTTGCGGAAGAGAAAACTGGCGAGGACCGGAGCCAGGAGGACGGAAAACGTCAGCGCCCCGAGCAGGGCGAAGGCTACGGTCCAGGCCATCGGCCGGAACAGCCTTCCCTCCACCGCCTGCAGAGTAAAGATGGGCAGATAGGCGGTGATAATGATGAGGATGGCGTAAAAGACCGGCCGCTGCACCTCATGCGCCGCCTCGCGGATCTTTTCGCCGGGAGTCTGCGCCGGATTGCCCCCGCGATGCAGGTGGCGGACCATGTTTTCCACCATCACCACGGCTCCGTCCACCACCATGCCGAAATCCAGCGCGCCGAGTGAAAGAAGGTTGGCCGGAATGTGCCTGAGGTTGAGACAAATTGCCGCGAACAGCAGGGAAAACGGAATCGTGAGCGCGACAATCAGCGCGCCCCGGACATTGCCGAGAAAGAGAAACAGGATGATGACGACCAGAATCACGCCTTCGCCCAGGTTGTGCAGGACGGTGTGCGTGGTGAAGCGGAGCAGTTCGCTGCGATCGATAAAGGGAATCAGCTTCACGCCCTTGGGCAGGATCTGGTCGTTGAGCTCCTCTACCTTCCGGTGAATGCCCTCCAGCGTTGGCTGCGCATTGGCGCCCTTCTGCAACACCGCGATCCCGGAGACCACGTCGTCTTCATCTTCGATCTTGCCGTCTTCCCGGCGAACCGAGCGCCCGAACTGGCCCAGCCGGATCATCGGACCTTGCGTGACGACCCCGATGTCCTTGATCCGGAGCGGCGTGCCGCTGTGGGTGAGGATCACTGTGTTCTCGATATCCTGAAGATTGCGCACC
>JAJYZK010000069.1 GCA_021799945.1 Acidobacteriota bacterium | reverse complement strand
TGGAAGGAAACGCAACCCAGGTCGGGGTTCGCCCGTTCACCCGCAGCTCCGCGCGGCGCGGCGACTGGTCGCCATTGACGTAGTCGATTCGCAGATACGCGGAAGCCGCCGGGGCCACGACGCCTTTGAAAACCACGCCGCCGTCCTCGGCCTCCGGCTGGTAACTGGTCTTCGCGCCCGGCGTCCCCTGCACCACCAGCATGGCGACGTCTCCGGCCGCCGTCTGGACCGAGTAGGAGGACCGGAATGAGCCCAGGTCTTTTCCGGCCCAGAGATCCCGCACCGTGACCGGGCTCGCCGAGTCAAGGCCGAGCTGGTCGGATTGAACCGAGATCTGCTGCGGGCTCGCGGTGCGGTTGAGGAACAGCAAAGCCAGGCGGCCCGGCGCGGCCAGAGGCTTGGCCCAGACCTGCAGCCCAGGGGAGGCCTCGGCTACTTTGATTCCCTGCAGGCCGAGCGGGTCCTGATCGACCGCGATCACCTCGGAATTCGTAACCATCGCAGTTGTCTGCGGATCGAGCTTGGTCAGATCCGCGCCCAGCAGCAGCGGCGCGCCGGAGATGGCCCACAGGCTCATATGCACCCGGTTTTGCTCCGCGGTGAGTCCGGGCATGCCGATGACCATCATGTCCGGGTCGTTGTAGTAGCCGGTGTGTTCGGCCTCCGGATGAATGCCCTTGTCGAAGTTGGAAAGCATTTTGGGGAAGCTCGCCCGGCGGTCGGCGTGAATGTCTCCGGCCACGATCGGGGCCACAATGTCTCCGCTGGTCCGCCAGATATCCGCGTTGACCCCGCCGATTCCGGGCGCCCAGGTCCAGGGACTGTCCACTCCCCAATTGCAGATGGAATAATAGAGCCGGCGCCCGGTCGCTTTCGCGGCCCGGTCGATGGCCCGCCCGATCTCCGCGTATTGCAAGGCCGGATCCAGCTTCTCTCCATGCCCGCCGCACCAGTCCACCTTGACGTAGTCGAATCCCCATTTGGCGAACTGGAGCATGTCCTGATCGTAGTGGCCTTCGCTTCCGGAGTTGGTCTCAGCCGGCCCCAGATCGGGGCTGTAATGGCCGCAACCGGCCATCCCGGCATCCGTGTAAATGCCCGCCTTGAGGCCGAGACTGTGAATGTAGCGGGCAATGTTGGCCATGTCGCCGGCGCGCTCGCCGGGCGCCAGCGCGGGCCATGCCGTCGGATCGACCACGAAGCCGCCCTGCGCGTCGCGCTCCCCCATCCACCAGCCCTCGTCGATGTTCACGTACTGGTACCCGGCGGCGCGGAAGGCCGGACTGGCCAGCGCCTTGGCCTGCTCCATCACCACCTGCGCATCCACCCGGTTGGAAAAGCTGTTCCAGGAGGACCAGCCCATCGGCGGCTTCGGCGCGGGAATCTGTGGCGGCGCCGCATCCGAATCGGCAAGCATGGCGGCCGGCCGGCCGCGACCCGGCGAACGGGAGGCCAATCCATGCAGCGAGGCGAAGGCCAGCCCGGCGGCGGCAAGGAAAGGAATCAGAACCGTTGTCAGCACAGCGGTTCGCCTGTTGCGAAGCGGTCGATCGGCGCGCATCTTCCTGGTTTCTCCCTGTAGGCCGCGGCGCCGGCTCCGCCGCGGGCAGGACCGATCCTACCCTCAGGATGGAAGTCCGGGCAAGAACCGGAATGCGGGAGGCCGGGGATGCACGGCGCCGGAACGCAAGCGCACGCTGCCGGGATGCGGGATCGATGCGCAGCTTCCATCCGGCTCCCCGCCTTGGCAGGCGGCGAAGCTATCGCGCCAAGGCAGGAAGATAGGACTTGCTGACGTTGACGTAGCCCTCTCTGGCCACCAGCTTTCCGCGCTCGCGGTACATCTCCTCGTCGCGCGGCTGGGTGGTCGCCAGCCCATCGACATAGCGGTTGTACATGCAGAACGCGGCGGCGATCAGAACGGCATCGTGAATCTCCAGATCGCTGGCTCCCGCCTCCTTCGCCCTTTCGATATCCCCGGCGGTTACGCTCTTGCCGCTCCGCTGCACCTTGGCCGCGATCGCCAGCAGTTGTTTGAGCTTGCCGGAGATATCCGCGTGTTGAAAGTCCGCCTTCACCCGCTTCACCAGTTCTTCGTCGCCGTCGAGATTGGCGGCGGCAATGGCCCCGTGAATGGTCTGGCAGTAGTAGCAGTCGTTCAGATAGGAAACATAGGTCGCGATCAGTTCCCGTTCTCCGGGCGAGAGCGTGCCGGGACCGCGCAGGAGCGCCTCTGCAAGTTCGTTGAGAGGTTTGGCGGTCTCCGGCCGAAACGCCATGGCGGAGCGAATTCCGAAGAGTCCTTCTGGCAATGCGATATGGGGCATGGACTGGCCTTTCTTCGATCGATGAGGATGCGCCTCCGCACGCGAATGCCGGAGACACCAGAATCCTATGCGAGCCCGCGCGGCCCGCGCACCCACCGAAGGGTGGAGATCGGCGCACGGTCCGGACCCGGGTGGGCGCCCGACATTCTAGCGATGGGCCGAGGGAAGCGCGGCGGAATGGTACGTGGGAAGGGACTGAATGGCCCGCTTCTTGGCGGCGAGCGTATTCACCAGCGAATTTTCGGCGAAGGAGCGCAGAATCGGGGCCAGCAGCCGATCCATCTCCAAAGGGATCTCCCGGCTGAAGGAGACCGCCTCGCATTCGATGTACGCGCCCTCGTCGCGCTGCTCTATCCGCCAGTAGGTGTCAATCGCCCACAGCATTCCCAGGCCTTTCTCCGGCGGCAGCACCACCTCCGACGGCGTCCCGGCGTGATCCACCTGGCGCACCGACTGGCTTTCCGACCACACCGCGAGTTTCCGCGGCCCAAGAGGAATGTAGCGCACCTCGTTCACTACATCGACCACCGCGGTCAGAAATTTTTTCTCCGTAATGCGGTAGGAGACGACATATCGGTTTCCGTCGTGAGAAAGCACTTTGGGATGGCTGATATCCGGGGCATAGATCTTGCCGTAATCCGCATAATCGCGATGCACGCTTTCGGCCTCGGCCAGCGTTGCGCCGGGAATGAAGACGGCGCCGACCCAGTCCTGCACCATCCCTCCGGGAATGGACGGCGACTTGATCTGTTGGGTGAGGATGGTTCCGGCGCGCACCTGCTCCCATCGATCGGTTTTGCCGTCGATCCACAGAAAGCCGGTGGAGGAGCTGTCGCGCGCCTGCGTCCGCTGCTCCACGCCGGCCAGGTATTTTCGATACGCAGCGGCGGTCTGGGGCTTCAACTCAGCCGGCCACGCGGAAATCGGCAGCAGGAGCCCAAGCAGCGCAGCCGTCCGGATTGCGCCGCGAAGCCGCCAACTGGGGCCTCGCCGGCCTCGCCGCAAAAAGGTTCTCACAACCCTCCACAACACGGAATACGAGGGACGCGGATAAATCCGGTCCGCCACCAGCATATACCCCGACCGGGAGCGGAAATCCGAGGCCGGCGCCCACGCGCCGGGGTCTCAAGCGACGCCTCGGACTGCGCTTGATATTCTCCTAATCTTCGCCTACCATATCCTCTATGCGAGCGCTTCGTTTCCCCAAGACATGCGTGGTGCGCTGCAAAAAATGCGGGCACGACGTCCCGGCCGGGACCCGAACCTTCCCCCCTCGAGCCACCACGGTGGTTTGCTCCATTTGCGGAGAAAGGCGTCGCTACTCGCCTTCCGAGGTGATTCATGGGCGGCCTCACCTGTTGTCCGCCGCGGCAAAGAAGTCCCTGCGCGCGAACAGTTCGCCGGTCTTCCGCATCGCCTCCTCCGCCCGCCGCGCAAGCCGCTAGAGATCGGCCTCACTTCCGGAATGCCACGAGGGGCCACCGGAGAAACCCGCAAACGAAGCGACGCTCCGGGTCTTGGCTCCGGCCACGCCGCTTCCGAGGTGATCGGAGCAGGCCACAGCGCCATGTGCCGCAGCGCGATTCATCCGCCCTCTTTCAGACTCCCGGGCGCGGAATCTGCGGGGCCGAACCCGAGTCTGCGCAGAGGATTGCGTGGTATCCTTCTGCCTGCGCTTCCGGCAGCGGATGAGGGCCGGGCAAATGCGCATGGAGTTCTCAGGAATGAATCGGCGTGAGTTTTCCCGTACTGTCGCCGGCGCCGCCCTGGGCGCCGCGGTCCTGCCTTCGGCCCCCCCGCTGCTCGCCGCCGAGATGCAGGTTCCCTTCAAACTCTCCGTCATGCTCTGGACGCTGCCCCGCAGCCTTCCCCTGGATCAGCGCATGCAGATGGCCTACGACGCGGGCTACCGGTACGTGGAGCTGACCGGCGAGTTTCTGAGCTGGTCTCCCGCGGAATTTGGCGTAATGACCGGGAAGCTGCACTCCTTGAACCTGCAGGTGGACACGCTCGGCGGATTCCATCACGCGCCGGCCGATCCCGCGCAGGGCGATGCGGTGATCGCGGAGCTGAACCAGTTGATGCCCTATACCGAGCGCATCGGCTGCTCGCGCTTCATCATTCTTTCCGGCAACCGCATCCCCGGCATGCCCCCGGAGCGCCAGCGCCAAGCCCTGGTGGACACGCTGAAACGCATGGGAGACATTGCCGGACCGAAGAACGTGACCATTCTGCTGGAAAATATCGATCCCCACGAGAATCCGAAATACTTTCTGACTTCTTCCTCCGAAGGCTTCGACATCATCCGCGAAGTGAATCACCCCAACGTCCGGTTTCTCTACGACTTCTACCATGAGCAGATCTCCTTCGGAAACCTGATCACGAAGCTCGAAGGAAATATTGACATCATCGATCTGGTTCACATCGCGGATGTGCCCGGACGCCATGAGCCGGGAACCGGGGAGATCGATTACGCCAACATTTTCAGAAAGCTCGCCGCGCTGAAGTACAACCGCTACGCGGCGATGGAGTTTCTGCCGACCATCGAGCCGGTGGCCAGCCTGCGCGGGGCGCGCGAGTATCTGCAGAAGTCGCTGAACACGCAGGCTGTTCCCAACTCCACGCTGGTCTGAGCGGCAGCCTGAGCGGTCGATAGGCCGCAAGCAGACCTTCCCGATGGGCTGGCGCGGCTGCTTCGGAGAATGTTGGAGATTCCCGATTTGTCGGCGCGGTGGCTTTGCGCTTTCCCGCAGCGACTTCGAGATCCGCTTCAATTTCAACCTCTAAGCATCAGGTGAAAAATAGGTTTGCGGGCCGTCGAAGCTCCGGAGATAGGCGGAGAGGTTTTCGCCGGAATCGTGGATCCGCCATCTCGGTTGTTGAAGGGCGCGGTGAGGCGGGCGACCGCCATTCGGCAGTTTCTGGAACCGGCAGCGAGCTATTGGCCTGCTATCGCCTGGTATGCGGTGTTTCCGTCTCGCTGTCCGCGATCACCCGGCGGAGAGAGGCGGCGCGCAGAAGAAATTGCCGGATGCGCCAGCCGAGCGGCTCAAGCGGCGGACAACTGTAGTGGATTTTGCGATTCAGCAATTTCAATATGCGGATCGCCTCCAGCCGCGGATCGGTGGGATCGAGGGCGCCGTAGCGCTCAATCTCCAGAGCGTACTCGTCGGCAAGATATTCAATGGCGTGGCCCAGAATCTCCAGGCCGCGGCCGGCGTCGCGGGTAATCCGCCGGGGCGCCGACGGATGCAGGACCGCGGAGACTGGATTGCCGGGATGTAGAGCCAGCCGAGCCGGGCCGCGGCTGGTCTGGTCGCGGATCGGAAGCGGCTCCGAATCCGAATTTCGGCAGGATTCCAGTCTGGATTCCTGTCTCGAATCCCAGCCGGGTTCCTGCCCAGGCGCCTGCGCGGATCGTTGACTCGAGGGCTGACTCGAGCGTTGACTCGAGATTGCCACCGGCGGCTGCCCGGCCCGTTCGACGATCCTTTCGACTTCCCCGGGCAGGCTCATTTTGGCATCTCCGACACCGGCCGGCATCCTTCTGCGTAGCGGTTCGCTGAGCACGAAGCAACACCCTCTGTGGGATGCATCGGCAGTAAGGCAAAAATCTTTAGACATTTGCGGCCGAATCGGCGCGCCTTTCCTTCAGCGCCCTCTTCGCGCCTGCTTTCCTCGCCGCGCGCCGCTCCAATCAGTCTCGGCAGTCTCGCGGCAGCCTCCCGAGCCAGGCCGCCGCGGCTTGACGCCATGCAGCCGAAAACTTAGAGTCAAATCAGGATGGATGCGCCGGCCTATCTCTGGAATTATCTGCCCCTGCTGCTGCAAATCCTTATCGCCGTTGGCCTTGCCGCTGGAATGGTGAGCGCATCCTGGTTCATCGGCAGGCATCGCAATACGGCCGCCAAGCTGGCGGCGTATGAGTGCGGCATTCCCGCCGAGGGCGACGCCCGTGGGCGGTTTACCGTCCGCTTTTATATGGTGGCGATGCTGTTCATCCTCTTCGATGTCGAAGTCGTCTTCATGCTGCCCTGGGCCGTGGTCTATCGCGATCTGCCTAAATTGACCGGCTCACGGCTTTTCGGTTTTTGGGAGATGGCGGTCTACCTCGGCTTCGTCCTGATCGGTTTCTACTATGTCGTCAGGAAGGGCATTTTGGATTGGGCGGCGGATAAGGGCGATCTGTAAACATGGAATCCGCGCAGGACAAAGATTCCGTTCTCGCCGCGCACGCGGAGAATCGCGCCGTAGCTGCGCTCATGGCCCGCCATCCCCAGGCCATCGCCGGCGCGGGCTTCGCCCACCGGGAGCTGACTCTTTGGATCGCCCGCCAGGCCATCCGCGAAGTCTGCCGGACGCTGCGGAGCGCAGGCTATAACTTCCTGGCCGATGTCACCTGCGTGGACCGCTATCCGGTCGAGCCGCGGCTTCAGGTAACCTATCATCTGCTTTCGCACAGCCTCAAGGAACGTCTGCGGCTGTGCGTGCTGCTCGACACGCGGGATCCGGCCGTGGACAGCATCACGCCGGTGTGGCCCGCGGCCAATTTTTACGAACGCGAGGTTTGGGATCTGTTTGGCGTGCGCTTCGACGGCCACCCGAATCCGCGCCGCATCATGCTGCCCGAGGAGTGGGAAGGCCACCCGCTCCGCAAGGACTATCCCGTGGAGGGGTACCGCTGATGCCCGACGCCGCAAACTTCACCATCGATCCGCTGATCGAGCCCCGTCCGGAGTCCGCTTCCGGGGACCGCACCATGGTCCTCAACATGGGCCCCCAACACCCCTCGACCCACGGCGTGCTCCGCCTGGTGCTGGAGATTGACGGCGAAACCGTTCTGCGCCTGGTTCCCGACATCGGCTTTCTGCACACCGGCATCGAAAAGACCTGCGAGGCCAAGTTTTACCAGCAGGTGGTCCCGCTTACCGACCGCATCGACTACCTCAGCCCGATGTCCAACAACCTCTGCTACTGCCTGGCCGTGGAAAAGCTTCTGGAACTGGAGATTCCGCCCCGGGCGCAGTATCTGCGGGTCCTGCTGAACGAGTTGACGCGCATCCAGTCGCATCTGGTCTGGCTGGGCACGCACGCCATGGACATCGGCGCGCTCACCGTCTTCCTTTACACCTTCCGCGAGCGGGAGGAGATTCTGAAGATCTTCGAGCATGTCAGCGGCCAGCGCATGATGGGCTCGTATTTCCGCATCGGCGGCCTGGCCCTGGAGCCTCCCCTGGATCTCTTCGACCGGGTGCGGAAACTTCTGGACATGATGCCGGAAAGGATCGACGAATATCAGAATCTGCTCACCGGCAATCCCATCTGGGTGAACCGGCTGAAGGGCGTCGGCTATCTGAGCGCCGCCGACGCGGTTGCCTTCGGCGTCACCGGACCTCCGCTGCGGGCCAGCGGCGTGGATTGGGATCTGCGCCGCGACATGCCCTACTCCGGCTACGAGAAGTTCCAATTCAAAGTTCCGGTCTCCCAGGACGGCGACGTCTGGGCCCGCTATCAACTGCGCATGGAAGAGATGCGGGAGTCGGTGAAGATCTGCCGTCAGGCGCTGGAGGGAATGCCTTCCGGACCGATCAAGGCGGATGCCCCCAAGATCGTGCTGCCCGACCGCGAGAAGATGAAGACCGAGATGGAGTCCCTGATCCATCATTTCAAGATTGTGACCGAAGGGTTCGCCGTACCCGCCGGCCAGGTATACCAGGCGATCGAGTCGCCGCGCGGCGAAATGGGCTATTTCGTGGTCAGCGACGGCACGTCCAAGCCGTACCGCGTGCACATGCGGAACCCCACCTTCGCCAGCCTGCAAGCCTTGGAGACCATGTGCGCCGGCCGTCTGTTGGCAGACGTGGTGGCCGTGATCGGCTCGATCGACATTGTGCTGGGAGAGATCGATCGATGAGCCGGACCGCGGCGGAGCGCCCGGCGGAGACGGTGCGCCGGGAGATATGGTTGTCCCTGGTCTCCATGCTGCGGGCATACGCCCACGCCGCGAATCTCCATCGTCCGGCAGAGGAGGCGCAGTTTGCGGTGAGCGCGCAGGACGGGTCGGCGCGGCTTGGCTGCGGCGTCCACCGGCTGGAGCTTGATTTCAGACCGGAATCGGGCGGCGCGCACTGGGCGCTCGATCCGGAGCACGCCGACAGCCCGCGCGGAAGCTTCCTGATCGAGGAAAATGGCGAACTGCTTTTTGAAGGATACGGCTTCGCCGGACAGGTGAAGGAACTGGACCATGCGGCAATGGACTGGGTGGCTTTGCTGGGGGCGGCCGGGCAGCAGCCCCGTCCGGCCGGTTCGGCGGCCCGGGAAGGGGTCAACAGCACAGAATGAGCGGCGATAGCAGCGAATCGAAAACCATCTTCAGCCCGGCGCTGGCGGCCCGCTTCGACCGCCTTGTCGGTCTTTATCCCGTGCGCCGCTCGGCCCTGATCCCCATGCTGCTGTACGCGCAGGATGAGATCGGCTGCATCTCCGACGAGGCGGTGGCCGAAATCGCCCGGCGCATCCAGATCACCGAGCTGGATGTGCGCAACGTAATCAGCTATTACTCCCTTCTGCATACCGAGCCGCACGGCAAATTCCATGTGCAGGTCTGCACCAATATCAGTTGCATGTTGCGCGGCGGCAACGAACTGTTCGAGCACTGCAAGCGGCGGCTGGGCGTGGGCAACAAGGAAACGACTCCGGATAAGCTGTTTTCCCTCGAGGAAGTGGAGTGCATCGGAGCCTGTAGCTGGGCTCCCGCGGTCCAGGTCAATTACGACTTTCACGAAAACCTCACCCCGGAATCGATGGACAGGGTTCTGGACGACTACCGCGCGCGATCCTAGCCCGCGCCTTGCTGGAGAAATAATGGCCGATCTGGTCTCCCATCCGGACGAAGTCAAGCTGCTCTCTTTCCGTTTCGGCAAGGGCGCCGCCTCCATCGAGAAATATCTGGAGCTGGGGGGATACGCCTCCGCGCGCAAAGCCATCGAGCTGGGCGCCGACGGCATCGTCGCCGAGATGAAGGCCTCCAACCTGCGCGGGCGCGGCGGAGCCGGCTTTCCCACAGGAATGAAGTGGTCCTTTGTGCCCAAACAGTCGGCCAAACCGAAATACGTGCTGGTCAACGGCGACGAAAGCGAACCGGGCACCTGCAAAGACCGCCTGATCTTCGAGCACGATCCGCATTCGGTGATCGAAGGCGTGATCATCGCCGGACTGGCCATCGGTTCCAGGATGGGCTTCATCTACCTGCGCGGGGAGTATCGCTACCTGCTCAAAATCATGGAGCGAGCCATCGAGGAGGCCTACGCGAAGGGTTTCCTGGGCCGGAACATCTTCGGCAGCGGCCTGGACTTCGAAGTGGTTTCGCACACCGGGGCCGGGGCCTACGAGGTGGGCGAGGAATCGGCGCTGATGGAGTCGCTGGAGGGCAAGCGCGGCATTCCCCGCATCCGTCCACCCTTCCCCGCCGTGGTCGGCCTGTACGGCGGACCGACGATCATCAACAATGCGGAGACCATCGCCACCGTGCCCCACATCTTCCGCATCGGCGGCGCGGAGTACGCCAAGCTGGGAACGGAGCGCAACGGCGGCACCCGCCTGTTCTGCCTGAGCGGCAAACTGGAGCGCCCCGGCGTCTATGAATTGCCCATGGGGTACAACCTGAAGAAGATGATCTATGAGGTGGGCGGAGGCATTCCGGGAGGGCGCAAATTGAAGGCCGTGGTGCCCGGCGGCTCTTCCACCCCCGTGCTGCTGCCCGAGGAGATCGACATCGGGATGGACTTCGATCAGGTGGGCAAGGCGGGAAGCATGCTGGGCTCCGGCGGCGTGGTGGTGCTGGACGACACCGTCTGCATGGTCGAGTTCGCCCTGCGCACCATGAAGTTTTACCGGCACGAAAGCTGCGGCTGGTGCATTCCCTGCCGCGAAGGCACGGACTGGCTGGAAAAAACCCTTACCCGCTTCCACGCCGGGGGCGGACAGGCCCGGGACATCGACAACATCCGCTACCTGGCCGAGAACATGATGGGCAGAACCTTCTGCCCCCTGGGCGATGCGGCGGCCATGCCCACCATCGCCTTCGTCAAGAAGTTCCGGAAGGAATTTGAAGATCACCTGAACGGCGCGCCGTGCCCGTATGCGCATCATCGCGAAGCCGCCCTGGCGACCGTCTGAGGCGGGCGCCGGAGATCGCAGTTCACCGAGAATCCTATGGCTGACGTCACCTTCACCGTCGATGGAAAAAAGCTTACCGCGCCCGCGGGCACGCTGCTGATTGAGGCCTGCCGCTCGGCCGGCATCTCGATTCCCCAGTTTTGCTACTATCCCGGCCTTTCCTTGCAGGCCGCCTGCCGCATGTGCCTGGTGCGGGTGGAAAAGGCGCCCAAGCTGCAGACCGCCTGCACCACGCCGGTGGCCGAGGGCATGGTGGTGACCGCGGAGAGCCCGGAGATTGTCCAGGCCCGCAAAGCCACCATCGAGCTGCTGCTGGGCAACCATCCGCTGGACTGCCCGGTCTGCGACGCCGGCGGCGAGTGCGAACTGCAGGACATGACCTTCAAGTACG
>JAJYZK010000068.1 GCA_021799945.1 Acidobacteriota bacterium | reverse complement strand
GGCTCCGGGCGGCATTCGCTCCTTCGTTATTCTAGCGAGGCGTCGGGGGAGGCGCGGTCGGTCAACTCGATGACGCGGACTTCGGTGATGGCCTCTGTCGCCCGCAGGGCGTCGAGCGCCGGCTGCGGGATCCGTCCGTCAATCTGCACCACCGCCAGCGCATCGGGCGTCGCCGCCTTCAGGCCGCGGCCCAGAGCGAAGTTGGCGATGTTGAGCCGGTGCTCTCCCAGAATGGTGCCGATGCGGCCGATCACGCCGGGCACGTCACGGTTGCGGATGAACAGCAAGTTGCCATTGAGAGGCGCCTCGATGTCGATGCTGTCGCAGGAGAGAAGCCGAGGCGAGCTGCCGTGCAGCACGGTGGCGCTGGCCGAGTGTTCCCCGCCCGCCGTGTGCAACGTGAGCTTGAGAACGCTTCCCGCCCCTCCGGAAACGGCCTCCGATCGCTTTTCGTGAACCCGGATGCCGCGCTCTTCGGCCACGGCCGCGGCATTGATGCGGTTGACATGCTCGGAATGGCCCAGAACGCCCTGCACCGCGCTGTTGCGCACCAGATCCGTTTTCGCTTGTCCCAGGCGGCCGCTGTAGGAGAGATGAATGCTTTCCAGGTTGCCGTCGGCGATCGGCGCCAGGAAGCTCCCCAGCCGCTCCGCCATCAGAATGTAGGGGAATAGCTCCCGGTACTCCTCGTAGGTGAGCGAGGGCAGATTGACCGCGTTCTGGGCCACGCCGAACTTCAAATAGTCCTTCACCTGGTTGGCGATCTGCACGCCCACCGCCTCCTGGGCCTCCGCCGTGGATCCCGCGATATGGGGGGACAGGATGACGTTTTCCAGGCCGAAGTACGGAGAATCGCGCAGCGGCTCCTGGCTGAACACGTCCAGGGCGGCGCCGGCGATCTGGCCGGAGCGCAGGGCCGCGGCCAGCGCCTCGTCCACAATCAGCTCGCCGCGGGCGCAGTTGACGATGCGCACCGTTTTGCGCATGCCCGCCAGCGTCTTCGCGTTGACGATGCCCTGGGTCTGCGAAGTCAGCCCCACATGCAGGGTCAGGTAATCGGACTCCGCGAACAGGCCATCGAGCGAGCACAGCCGCACGCCGTTCTCGCGGGCCACTGCCGGGGACACGAAAGGATCGTGGCCCACAAGCTCCATGCCGAAACCTGCGGCCCTGCGGGCAACCTCCAGCCCCACGCGCCCCAGGCCCAGGATGCCCAGCGTTTTTCCCCGCAGCTCGGTTCCCTGCAGCGACTTCTTTTCCCATTTGCCGGAGTGAGTGGCGGCGTTTGCCTTGGGAATCTGCCGGGCCAGCGCGACCATCAGACCGAGGGTCAGTTCGGCCACGGCCACGGCGTTGGCCCCCGGCGTGTTCATCACCACAATGCCGCGCCGGGTTGCCGCATCGGCGTCGATGTTGTCCACGCCCACGCCGGCGCGCCCGATCACGCGGAGCTTGGGCGCCGACTCCAGAAGCGCGTCGTCCACCTGCACCGCAGAGCGGACCACCAGCGCATCGGCGTCGGCGAGCTCCGCCGCCAATCCGCCCGCGATCCGGTCATGGGTTACGATTCGCCAGCTACTCTCCGGCTGGAACACAGCCAGAGTCGCAGGCGAGACTTTCTCCGCCAGAACAATCTTCATTGGGAAATGGGCCTCTTATCGGGTAGTTGCGGATGCCGCCGCAGGCGTCATGCTCTCCGCATGCGCCGCCAGCGCGGAGGAACGCCGCTGCAAACCGGATTCTGCGGCGAAGACCTTCTGGGCGGCGGTCAACGCCTGCCCGAACTGGAAGCCGGGAAACTTCAGCGCGGATGCTACCTGCTCCAGGGCCCCGATCATGGCAATGGTGTCCATATAGTCGAATAATCCGATGTGGGCGATGCGGAAGAGCTTGCCTTTCATTTCGCCCTGTCCGTCGGTGACGATGGCGGCGAAGCGGCTGCGCAGCTCTTTCACGATCAGGCCCGAATCCATCCCCTCCGGGGGAAGCACGGCGGTGAGCGCGGCGGCCGGGGCGTCGGGAGCAAAGAGCCGCAGCCCGAGGGCCTGGACGGCCGCCCGGGTCATCGCCGCGCAGGTCTCCGCGTTGTCCACCAGTTGTTCCCGGCCCAGGGCCAGGTCGCCCCCGGCCTGCCCGGCGATGTAATCGAGCGCCGCGCCCAGAGCCGCGATCAGCGCCACCGCGGGGGTGTAGGCGGACTCGCCTTTGGCCGCATTCTTCCGCTCTTTGCGCAGATCGAAATAATAGCGGGGATTCAGGCTAATCTCCATGGCCTCCCAAGCCCGGTCGCTGACCGCGAGATAGGCCAGCCCCGGAGGGATCATCACCGCCTTTTGCGAGCCGCCGATCAGCACGTCCACGCCCCAGCCATCCATGTCCAGATGCGTCGTGCCGAGACCGGTGATCCCGTCCACCACCAGCAGGGCGTCGTTGCCGGTCTCCTTCAGGATCCGCGCGACGCCGGCAACATCGTGGCGAACGCCGGTGGAGCTCTCCGTCGCCTGCATCAATACGGCGCGGGTTTCGATCTTCAGCGCTTTGCGCACGCTCTCCAGGTCGAAGGTCTGCCCGTAGGGAACGCTTACCACCTCGACATCGCAGCCGAAGGCCTTGGCCAGCCCGGTCCAGCGTTCGCCGAATTTTCCCGCCGTCAGCACCAGGACACGGTCGCCGGGAGAGGTGAGATTGGCGACGGAGGCCTCCATGGCCCCTGTTCCCGAGGAGGCCAGCAGCAGAACATCGTTGCGCGTGCCCACAAACGTCTTCAGATCGGCCAGCACCTTGCGATAGAGATTGCGGAACTCGGCCGTACGGTGGTGGATATCGGCGGCGGCCATCGCAAATTGCGCGGCGGGAAGCAGAGGGGTCGGTCCGGGAGTGAATAACCTCGTTTTGCGAATCACTGGATGTCCTTGGTTGATCTCGCGTTCTCCTCTATTGTAACCAGTGGAAGGGGTGAGCCCAAGGCGGCCGCGCCCCGGGCAGCCGTACGAGGCCGCCGAACGCAGAGGCGGAGCGGGGAGGAAGCGCATGGAAGCCGGCCTGGTAGAGAAGATTCAACGAGATATGGTCGCCGCCATGAAGCAGCGCGCGGCGGACCGGCTTTCCACCCTTCGCATGGTCAAGGCGGCCCTGAAAAACAAGGAGATCGATCAGCGCGCGCCGCTCACGGAGGCCCAGGCCCTGCAGGTTCTGGGCACGCTGATCAAGCAGAGGAAGGATTCGATCGAGCAGTTCACCCAGGGCAATCGTCCGGAGCTGGCGGCCCGGGAGCAGGCGGAGATTGCGGTGATCGAGGAGTACATGCCCCGCTCCGCGAGCCAGGACGAATTGCAGGACTTGGTGCGCAGCGTCCTTGCGGAGATGCGGGCCGGGGGAGCGGCGCTCGGCGCAAAAGAGATGGGAAGCGCGATGAAAGCCGTGCAGGCGAGGATTCAGGCCGCCGGCATCCGGGCGGATGGCCGCATGGTGAGCGAACTGGTGAAGGCCGAACTGGCGAAATAGCTGAGATCGCAGGGGGCTGAGCGCGCACGGGGGCGAAGAGCGGATCGGGGAGCCCGGGAAACGCCGGGCCGCGCGGCTATTCCGGCGTGATTCGCACCACAATGCCTTCCGGCAGCTCGCCGTCCACAATCTGCACCACGCCGCTGCGCACCACGCCTCGAAGGGTCGCTGGCCGCGCCGTTGGTCGGGCGGTTGGCCCCGCCATTCGCCCCGTCGCTGGCCTGGATGGCTCGCCGGCGGCCTTGTCTCTGCCCGCGCCGCGATCCATGGCCAGATTGGCCAGCCGGTCGGCCTGGCGGTTCTTCTCTCGCAGGACGTGCTGAATCTGAAACTGCTCCAACTTCTGCGCCAGCCGCCTGGCTGCCTCATACAGCGGACGGAGATCGGGGCTGTTCACCCGATATTGGCCCTTCATCTGCTTCACCATCAGCTCGGAATCCGAGATGACCCGCAACCGCGGATGGCCGTGAGCGAGGGCGAAGCCAATCGCCGCCAGCAGGCCGGAATACTCAGCGAAGTTGTTGGTTTTCCTGCCCAGATACTCGCTGAGCTCGGCCAGCACTCCGCCCTTGTCGTCCTGAATGAAAACGCCGTATGCGGCGGGACCCGGATTTCCGCGCGAGCCGCCGTCGCAATGGGCGAGGATCCATCCCTCGGTCGCGGAAGATCGGGTCGCGGAAGACGGATGCTCGGATCCTCCGGTTTGGCTCCGGACAGATGGTTTCGGGGAATCGACCCTCGGATCGAGATTCATGCGGAGCGCGCTCATGGGGTGAGTCTAGCAGGCGGCGCCCTACGAATTCCGGCTCCCGGCTCAAGCCGGGCGCGGACGCCGGGGGCTTAGCGGAAGTTGCTAACCAAACGCCCCCGTGTGTCGTCCGTAGAGTGCTGGAGTCCAATGCGCTCGTTGTGGGGCGGCCCATGCAAGCCGAAAGCCTTCGCTTCTCCTCTCAAGGTCGGGCCCCTACCGGTAACCCGGTCTGGAGCCGTCAGCGAAGGGTACAATCCACACCAAGCATGGGAAGCGATGCATGGGGCCGCGCCACCGAAACGGAGCTGATCCGGGAAGCGCAGAACGGCTCGCGGGCCGCCTTCGATACTCTGGTGCGCCAGTATGACCAGGCTGTTCTGCGTCTCGCCCTGCGGCTGATGGGCTCCGAGCAGGATGCGCAGGATATTCACCAGGAGGCGTTTTTCAAGGCCTACCGCTACCTGGGGAACTTCCGTTTCGAGTGCTCGTTTTACACCTGGATCTACCGCATTGTCACCAATCTCTGTCTGGATCACCTGCGCCGGCGCAAATCCCGCCGCGAAGACCAGTCGGTGATGGTGGATGCGGCCGGCGCGGAGATGGATCTGCTCAGCAACGTCTCCGACGATCGGCCGATGGCCAACCCGGAGCGGGAGCTGGAAAGGAAGATGCTTGCCCAGCGGATTCAGCAGGCGTTGGAGAAGCTGACGCCCCGGGAGCGCATTGTTTTTGAACTCAAGCACTATCAGGGTCTCCGGTTGCGAACGATCGGAGAGATGTTGAACACCACGGAAGAGACCGCCAAGAACACACTCTTCCGCGCGACAAAAAAATTAAGAGCAAGTCTGGCGGCGCTTCGATGAGGCAAGGGGCAAAATTCCAATGAAATGCGAACTGGCGCAACAGAAGATCGCAATTTTTGCATACGGTGAGTTATCGGACGAGGAGTGTCCCGCACTGGAGCAGCACTTGGCCGGCTGCGCTCAATGCCGCTTGGAGTTGGAGGCGGTGCAGGCCCTGCAGCAGGCCATGAGCCTGGCCCCGGTTCAGGAACCCTCCGCCAATCTATTGGCCCGGGCGCGGCTGCGGTTGGAGGAGGCGCTGGACTCCCTGCCGCCCATGGGCTGGCTGGCTCGCCGGCGCCAGTCCATCGTCGGCGCGTTTGTCGTTTTGCGTAGCGCGCCGGCCGGCGCCGCCGCCATCCTGCTTCTGGGCCTGGGCTTGGGAACTTTCGCCGGATATCGGTCCGCTTTGCGCCATGGTTCGCTGGTGGCGGGCTCGGCCACCCTCGCCGCTGCGCGGCTTCCTCAGCCGGCCGGGTTGGAGAATCCCGCGGCCATCGCCGAGGTGAGCAGCATCGAATGGGAGCCGAATTCCGAGAACGTGATGGTGGTGTACAGCCGCCTGGTGCCGGAAAAACTCCAGGGTCCGCTCGACGACCCGCTGATACGCAGGCTGCTCTTGATGGGCGCCGAAAGCCGCGTCAATCCGGGCGTGCAGCAGAACTCCGTCAGCCTTCTGGCGCGTGAGTGCCGCGCGGGACGCCAATGTTCCGAATCGGGGACGCGCAAGACCCTGATGGTCGCCCTGCGCTATGGCCGGAACCCGGCGGTGCGCCTGAAGGCTCTGGAGGGTCTGGAGCCCTATGTGGCCGAGGATATGCGCGTGCGGGACGCAGTTCTGGAAGCGCTCATGAACGACCCCGACACGGCCATACGATCCCGGGCGATCGCGCTCCTGCAGCCGGTTCAAGCGGATACCAGCGTGCAGCAGGTCTTGCAAACGGTAGCGTCGGAGGACGACAATCCGTACATCCGGACAGTCTCCCGCCAGGTGTTGAACCAGACGCCTGAAATTCAGTAGGCGGATGCCTGCCTGGGGACCAAACCGAAACGTTCGCCGAACCTCCCGGAGTGTCGTTCATGATGCAGTGCGTGGCAACGGGTAGGTCGCCCGGGCCTGCGGTCGAGCCTGGCGTTCAGGCCGCGCACGATGCGCGTGGCGCTCGGCGGTCTCTTGCGGCGCGGATTCTCGTGGGGCTCGCCCTGCTGAGTCTTCCTCTGACGCTCGCCTCCTCGGCGGGCGGGGAGACGCTCGGCTTGGTCAAGGATCTTTCCAACCATTACCTGCTGCGGCGATCCCAGGGCTATCTGGGGGTCGATGTGGAGCCGGTCTCCCCTACCAGCGAGAGCGGCCTTAAGCTGAAGAATGCGGATGGAGCGGAAATCGTCGCCGTGGACCACGACGCTCCCGCGGGCCAGGCGGGGCTGCGGACTCGCGATGTCATCCTCGATCTCAACGGAAAACCGGTGGGCAGCGCGAGCCGGCTGCGCCGCAAGCTGCGGGAGATGCCTCCCGGCAGGTTTATCAGCCTGGTTGTCAGCCGGGATGGCGCTCTGTTGAATATGAACGTGCAGCTTTGCGATCGCAGCAAGCTGCAACAGCAGGCATGGTCCCGGCACTACAGCGTCCCTGCGCCCGATTCCGGAGGGAGTGCAGTCTCCTCGATTCTCAAAGGCACCAGAACCTCATCCTTTCTCGGCGGCTCCGTTTCCAGCTCTCCCGAGGTGGGCGCCTACGTGTATCCGGTCAGCGCCCAGCTCGCCGGTTATTTCGGCGTTAGCAGCGGCGTGGGACTGCTGGTGGACAGTGTAGAGAATCAAAGCCCCGCGTCGCGCGCCGGTCTCAAGGCCGGGGACGTCATCCTCAAAGTGGACGCCGTCCAGATGGCCAGCCTGAGCGGCTGGTTGAAGGTGATGCGGAGCCGTCGCGGAAAGCGCGTGCAACTGACGGTTGTCCGCAACCGGCAGCAGCAGATTCTGACCATGTTCGTCGGAGATAGCAAGAACGACGGCAAGGCGCAGAGCATGCTTTTGGAGATAGCCGCCGGGCCGGGAACCGCATAGGGAGACCTGGAGGAACGCGCCCCTGCGGCGAGCCGGGCCGGCCGGGATGCGCGTTCTCAGCCCGCATTGGATGCCGCTTCCGGTGAGTCCCGCGGCCGCGGACCGCCTTTTCAGAGCCTTTCCGGCGGCCTTTGGACAAAGCCGGGTTCCTCGGCGAATGCTCCGCGCCTTGCCGCTCAGCCTCCCTGCAACCCCGCTCAGCCGCGCAAATCGCCGTTCCTTCCCAACTTCTCGCCGCCCGGCCCCGGCCTGTGATTGAATACCCCTGAGATGGATACCGGTGACGAGAGCCGGCCTGAGGGCGGCGCCGACAATCGGAGCAGTCGGCGAACCTGGAGCGGACGGGCCCGGGCGGCGGCGCGCAAAGCGCGGGAGTTAGGCGTTGTGGCGCATGCGCTCGTCTCCACCCGGCATGTGGTGATGGCGCAAATCGTGCCCATGCGCTATTGCAATCTTTCCTGCTCCTATTGCAACGAATACGACAAAGTCTCCGAGCCTGTGCCGCTGCCCGCCATGCTGGAGCGCATCGACCAGCTGGCGCGGCTGGGAACGAGCATCGTCACGCTATCCGGGGGAGAACCCCTGACCCATCCGGATCTGGACGCCATCATCGCCCGCATCCGGCGCCACGGACGGATGGCGGGGATGATCACCAACGGTTACCTTTTGACTCCCGAACGCATTGAGCGGTTGAACCGCGCCGGACTGGACCATATGCAGATCTCCATCGACAATGTTCTGCCCGATGAGATCTCGAAGAAGAGCCTCAAGGTGCTCGACAAGAAGCTTCAGTTTCTCGCCCGGTGCGCCCGCTTTCACGTCAACATCAACTCGGTGGTGGGCGGGGGCATCAAGAATCCACAGGATGCTCTGGTGATCGGCGGGCGGGCGCTGGAGCTGGGCTTTACCTCGACCATCGGCATCATTCACGACGGCGGCGGCCAATTGAAGCCGCTCAACGACGAGGAACGCCAGGTGTATTACCGGATGGCCGGGATGGCGAAGAAGAATTACTCGCGGTTCAATCGCTTCCAGGAGGCGATCGCCAACGCCCAGCCCAACCACTGGCGCTGCCGGGCCGGATCGCGCTACCTGTACATCTGCGAAAACGGCTTGGTGCATTACTGCTCACAGCAGCGCGGCTACCCCGGAACCCCCTTGGAGAGCTACTCCCGCGAGGATCTGGCCCGGGAATACCGGACCGAGAAGACCTGCGCTCCGCACTGCACCGTCTCCTGCGTCCATCAAATCTCCTACATCGATCATTGGCGGTCTCCGCAGACACGGCGAATCGCGCCCGGCGCGCGAGCCGGGGAGCTCGTCAATCTCCGCTAGCCCTATCCGGCGAACCGACTCCGGCCGGCCGCAAAGCAAAGCGACTTCCGACCCAAGCCGTTACGCCTTGCCGCGGCGGAATAGCGCGTGGTAGACGAGCAGGAAGACGATCGCTCCAACAACGGCGACGAATAGGCTATACAGGTTCAGTCCGGTGACTCCGCGGGCGCCGAAAAAGCGGAAAATGTATCCGCCCACCACCGCTCCGACAACGCCGAGGAGCGTATCGAGGATCAAGCCGTCGCCGCGCTTGTTCACGATTTTGCTCCCGAGGAATCCAGCCACCAATCCGAGAATGATCCAGGCTATCCACGACATGGTCTCTCCTCCTCCGGCGCGGCTCGATTCTGCATCGTTTCCCGCCGGCAACCGGCTTCGCCATGCGGGAGCCCCGCCCGTCCGGGCGCAGCGAGGCTTCCCTTTCGAAGCGGGCGTTCATAGTACCGCCGTTTTCGTGTCAATGTCATCCAGCGTCTAGTCGCGGCGCGGCCGGGATCGCAGCGGGTTTCCGCCCGGGGGCGTCTATTCGCCCCGGGTGGAGGCCAGCGCTTGATCGATGATGGAGTAAAGCTGGCCGCGGTCCACCACCTCGACATAGGAGGGACCGCTTTTTGCGCGGGAAACGATCCAGATGGTCGGCGTGTGGTTCACGCCGATGCGCTTGCCCAGGTCGAGGTCGGCCTGAACTTCGGCGGCAAGCTTCTTCTGCGGATCCACGACAAAGGGAAATGCGATGTTGTGCTCCTGCGCGAACTTCTGGGCAAAGGCGCGGATCGCCGCCTGCGCCGCCGGGGTGGGACCGCTGGGAGACTCCGGCGAAGTCTGCGCCGCTTCATCGATCGCATCCTGGTTCGCAAAGACGTCGTCGCGAAAGGCATCTCCAAGCTTTTTGGATTTGCCGTCGAACCATCGCGCGTAAACAGCCGCTTCGAAGCTCCAGGAGTGGTAGGGCAGGGGGAAATCGTAGCGGATCCACGGAATGTGGTATTGGTCCGCAGCTTGGCGGACCAAAGGATTGGTGCTTCCGCAGACGGGACATTCCATGTCCGCGAACTCGATAATGGCGACGCGCGCGCCCGGCGGGGGCTTGAGCGCCGAAGCATCGTTGACCGGCGTGGTCGGTCCGCTCGAGGCCTGGCCTTGAACCTGGAGGGTTAGCAGCGGCGCCGCCGTCAGGAGCGCCACCAGAGTCAGCCGGCGAAGGGAGGGAGCGGGAATGGGGAGCGAGATCCGCATGGTTGCTTAGACATTCCAACTGGATTTTCAGACATTCACATTGTAGCCGCTGGCCTCCGGCGCGGGGGGATGGAACAGGCTCCATTTTCCTGAGCCCGGCCGGGACGGCGATCGCCCCCTAGTGTCCTGAGTCGGAAGTTCGCAGAACAAAGGAACTGTCATCCTGAGCGGAGTTTGGCCGGTTTTGGGCCAAACGGAGTCGAAGGATCCGTGGTTGTTCTTGAGCGAATTTCTGATTCGCCACACTAGAGAGCGCTCTCTTCAGGGCTCGCATCGCAGGGGTTGCCGATCCGATCGATCCGGTGCGGTTGGCGCCTTTCCGGCGTCACCGCACCCATTTTTTCACCCCGGCAGTCTCAAACCGCGGCGAATATCGAAGGACGCGCGAACTCTTCGAACTCCAGTCCGGGGTGGTGCAGCAGGCTGGACACTCTTCCGCCCGCGGCCGCATGCATCTCTCGCAAGACGGACCGCCGGGATGCCTTGCCGAATCTCTGTTCTGAAACTGACTGTTCCGAAAATGTCCGTTCCGAAACCTATCCGGCCTATCGAGAGGAACGGGCGGACTCAGTCCGCAGCGCCGGTGACGGGAACCGTGCCGGCGGAGCCGGCAAATTGCTGCTCCATGGTCTCGCGCAGATATTTGTGAGGATTCACCGGGGTATCGTGAATACGAACCTCATAGTGAAGATGGGGGCCGGTGCTGCGTCCCGAGGATCCCACATACCCGATCACATCGCCGCGGTGAACCTCCTGCCCGGCGGTGACCGCATACCCGGACAGATGGGCGTAGAGGGTTTCCACTCCCTGCCCGTGGTCGAGAATCACTTCACGCCCATAACCCGTCCCCATGTCCGCCTTCACCACGGTTCCGTCGGCCGTCGCCCTCACCGCGTCGCCCAGAGCGGTGGCAATGTCGATCCCGGTGTGGAAGGCTCCCTCGCCGTTAAAGGGATCCTCGCGTTCTCCGAAAGAACTGGTCACCCTGCCCTGCACCGGCCAGAGAGTGGGAGCGTTGGCCAGCATGAGCAGCCCGGAGGACCCGATGGGAAAGCGCTGCGGGAGGCGGAGACCGAATTCCGCAACGCCCGAGAAGGCCGCGGTTCGAAGCGCTACAAATTGCTCGAACGAATCGACATATTGCCGGTTGTCGATGCCTCCGGCGAGTTCCGGGGCCAAGTCGGCGGCAGCGGC
>JAJYZK010000067.1 GCA_021799945.1 Acidobacteriota bacterium | reverse complement strand
AGCCCGATTGCAGGCCGCCTCGAACTGCACCAGGTAGGGACCAAGATGCTCCAGCACATGCGCCCGAATGCGGCTGCCGGCCTCCCGAAGCTGCCCCCAGTCGCTCATCTCCTCCACCACGCGCAGGCGTTTGCCCACGATGATGTCCGTCGCATGCTTCACGTTCTTGCGAAGTTGTGCATCCTCGAGCAGAACCCGGGCGGAGGCGGGGAATCCGGACGTCGTCCTGCGCCGCCCGCCGGCTTGCTTGAGGCCGCTCAACGCGTCTCCCCGGCGAGAATCTCCGCCAGATGCGCGGTGCGCGGATAGGCGCGCTGGCGGTGGAGGGCCCCATACAGATGCATCAGGCAGGAGTTGTCCAGGGCCGTACAAACCTCGGCGCGGGTGTTCAGCACGCTCAGCACCTTGTCCCCCAGCATGGCCGCGGAGACGTCCGCATTCTTGATTGCGAAGGTGCCGCCAAAGCCGCAGCACTGATCCAGGCCTTCGAGATCCACCAGTTCGATCTCCCGCACCTGCCGCAACAGGCGCATTGGAATGTCGCCCACCTGCAGGCTGCGCAGCGAATGGCAGCTCGCGTGGTAGGTCACGCGATGGGGAAACTCCGCCCCCACATCCTACACTCCGAGACGCTTCACCAGCAGCTCGGAGAATTCAAAGATCCTGGGAACGAGCCAGGTGACCCGCTCGACCAGCTTCTCGTCGCCGTACTCCATCGCCGCTTTCAGGAAGTGGTCGCGAATCATCGCCACGCAGGAGGAAGAAGGAACGCAGACCACCTCCGCGCTGTCGTACACCGCGACAAAATGCCGGATCAGCGGCATGGCCTCCCGCAGATATCCCGTATTCCAGTGCATCTGTCCGCAACAGCTCTGCGCCGGCCTGAACTCCACTTCATGTCCCAGGCGCTCCAGCACCTTCACTACCGCCTTGCCCGTCTCCGGGAAGAGCGTGTCGTTATAACAGGTGATGAACAGAGAGATCCGCACGGTTTCCTCGCCCCCAGCGCCTCCGGCAAGCGCAGCCCGCCTGCGAAACCACCGCCCGCGCGCCGTTCCAGCCTGAGTGTACCAAGCTTCCCGGCGCGCGAGGCCGGGTTGGCGGATGCCCGGGGGCGGGTGAAAGACGGCCGCAAGGATTTGGACGTTATCCCCGGGAAATCCGCTCCCTGCCTCCGGAATGCGCCGGATGACCGTGGCGGCCGCGCTCCACCGAGTTCGACCGGGAGCCGGGCCAACCTCGACGCAGACTCTGCGGCTGTTTTTGCGACCGATTTCACGAACCTTCGGGGCGCCACATAACTGGTGTCTTGAGTCAGAAGTTCGCAGAACAAAGGAACTGTCATCCTGAGCGGAGTTTGGCCGGTTTTTGGGCCAAACGGAGTCGAAGGATCTGGGGTCGTTCTGTCACGAATTTCTGATTCGCCACACCAGGATGCGCGTGGGATGCGGGGCGCCTGCCTTGCAGCAGGGGCCTCAATCGCCGTCGGGGTCAGGATGGCGCCGATGGGGTTGCAACAGTTGCCGGGGCGGCGGACGGTCGCCCATGGCGTCGCGCCAGAGAATGATGTTCAGCTTCGCCGTATCGGCCATGTCGGCCTGGGTAAAGTTCATCTTTGAGGATTCCTTCGCGCCGTAGCTCTTTGCGGTATTCGCCTCATAGATGCGGCCGTTGTCGCGATTTTCGTAGTCCGCGTTGAAGGCCGGCTGCGTTCCCGCGCCGGAAAACTCCGGGGCCATCAAAGGCGCGAAGGCGTCGTTGTTGTTCATGGGGGGCAGGCCCAGAATCGCTTCAATGGTGCGCACCGCGCTGACCGTCGTATAAAAACGATGGTCCACGAAAGGCTTGGCCCCCGCCGCCGGGCGAGGCGCATATTTGCTGACGACCAGCATCAGGCTGCGATGCGCATCCACATGGTCGGCGCCATCCTGGGCATCGTCTTCCAGAATGAAAAAAGCCGTATCGTCCCAAAACGGACTGTGGGATACGGCCTCCACGGCCCGGCCCACGGCGAGGTCGTTGTCCGCCACGGAGGCCTCCGGCCGCGGCATGCCGGGCCGCGTTCCCGCCGTGTGATCGTCCGGCAGGCGCAGCATGACGAATGTCGGCATGGTGTCCTGCCCGCGGCTCCGGTCCGCGACCCAGGCGCGAAAATGCACGAGAAACTCCGACACCCGGAACTGGTCGGGAACGCTCAGGTTGAAGTCCTGGTATTGCGGGTCGAAATGCCCGACCAGCTCCGGCTTGGTCGCGATATCCCGGGCCAGGAGCGGAATTTTCCAGGGATAGAGGCTCACCCCTCCGCCGTAATTCTGCGGGATGGCTTGGCCCTTGCGAATAAAGCCGGGCGAGCATGCGGCGGGATTGAGCTCCGGAGTGCCCTCGCGCGGCGTGCTCGACGCCATCCGAGGAGCGGCCTCGCCGCAGAACTGCGAGGCCACAAACTCGCCGAAGTGGTAGTAGGTCTTGCCATGCGCCGCCAGGTCCTTCCATAGATATCCGCTGGCGGGTTCATTGATATCCGGGATCTTTTCGAGCAGCGGCGAACCGTTTGCGACGATGCCCTCGTAATCGTAGGAGCGCTGCCCGCCACGATAACTCTGCTGCCAGGTCTTCTCCGTATAGTCGCTGGTGATGGCCGCGGTAGACCAGACGTGGCCGTCGCCGGAGACCTCGCCGGAGTCGTAAAAATTGTCCAGAATTCCGAACTGTTCGGCCAACTTGTGTTCATTGGGAGTGATCGCGGCCCCGTACATGGTGAGGCTCGGGTCGCGGTCGCCGGCCTTCAGATCGCCGAAGACCTGATCGTAGGATCGATTTTCCTTGATGATGTAAATCACATGGCGGATCGGATTGACGCCTCCGGAAAAGGAGAAGGTCTCCCGCGCCGCGCGCATGCGGTTGCTGCGCATCGCCTCCTCGCTCAGTTGCGGCAAATCCCGGTCCAGGCCGGCGCGATCGATGCTGGCCAGAGAGCCATACAGAAGAGTGGCGATGTAGGTGTGAGGCGGATTGCCTGCGCGGCCCGCGGCAGGGTTGGCCGACCCGGGCGGCGGAAAATTATTGGGTCCGGTTCCCTGTCCCTTCCCGGTGGCGACATAAAGACGGTCGGCGGTGGCGGCCACCGCGGTGGGATACCACTCCGTGGGAACAAAGCCGTAGGCATGGATCGGGCCCCGCGTCTTTGCAGTCAGGGCGTGGGGATTGAAGACCGCGATGGCGTCCAGGCTGGCGTCAGCCGCATAGAGGCGATTGCCGTCGGGCGAAAGACTCACTGCATCCGGCGCCGCGCCGAAATAGGTCTGGCCCGGCAGCCGCGTGTCGAAGTATCCCAAAACGCGCATGGGCCGGCCGCTCTTTACGGAGATTGCGGCAACCGAATCGCGATTCGCCAGCGCAACATAGAGAACCGATTGATCTGGATTCCAGGCCATCGCCGCCGGGTGGGAGCTGGGATCGACCGGATCGCGCGGAGGCAACAGGGGCAGCATCTGCATCACTCGCCCGCCCGCCAGATCCAGTTCGGCGATTGCGGAGGCATTCCACAACGCCACAAAGCCGCGCCTCCCGTCGGAGCTGGTCAGCGCCGCGATGGGATAGGACGCCGGCACCGTGTCGCTGGTGGAAAGATCGAACCGGTGAAGGATCTTTCCATCCCCGGCATTCATCAGCAGCGCATCGTCGGAGAGATTGTCGGCCACCAGAAGCTCGTCGCCCGCCGGTCCGGGGGCCACCGCCAGCCCGGTCGGAAAGGGATTCGCCTCACCCTCCGGCTGCGGACGGTCCGCAAGATTGTTCTGCTTCCGGCCCGGCGCCAGCTTCTGCAGGGGAATCCCCAGAATGCGCTCCTCCGTCAGTCGTCCATTGGCGAATCCGTAGACCAGGACGCCGTTGCCCACCGCATCCCCGCCATCCGGAAGAGGATTCGTCAAGGAGGCTATGGCGGCGTAGAGGTGGGCGCCGTCGCGGCTGAAGGCCAACCCGGAAAAGAGCGTCTGCGGCGACCGCCGCGGCGTATGCGGATTGGGAAAATCGACCAGCTTGCCGGTTTTCGCATCCAGGACCGCGATGGACTGCTCCCCATGCGACTCCGCGACGCCAAACCCGGCATTGACGGTGGCGACATAGCGGCCATCCGGAGAGATGGCGATCGCCATGGGCAGGCTGTTGGTTCTTTGCGGCGCCCCCGGCGCCGGCTCCATCAACGACTTGCTGCTGGGCAGCGCAATGCTCCGCCCCGCCCGAGGACCGGCCTGGGCCACGACCGAAGTCGCCGTCCAGGTGGAAGAAAAGGCGCAGGCCGATAAACAAACGGCAACGAAGCGAAGTCTCTTCACAATGGTTCTCGCGTTTTTTAAAGTTGCGTGAATTCCCAGACGCACGCCATCGCGCGCCGCGGAGCCCATCCTACCACGACCGGGTAACAACCCGATTGCAAGCAGACAGCCTCCGCCACGCTGCTGGAACTCCATCTCCCTTTCAGTTTGTCTCGCTCCCAGCGGCGCAGAATTTACCGGGCGCCACATTATTCATTAGGGCGATACCTTTGTTTTTCTGCAGGCAGGAACTTCGTAGGCATAGAGCCGGCCACCGAGAAACGAAAGTCGCTTGCTCCTGTAAGTCCATCCAGACCTCTCGCCGTAAGCTTCACATCGTAGTTGCCGGAGTGCGTGTATGCGTGGCTTACCTGCAAGCCCTGTAGCGATACGCCATCTCCAAAGTCCCACTGATAGGAAGTAACTGCCGTTTCCGGACTTGCGAGGCGGGCGGAGAAGGTCACGGTCTCTCCCGCCTTTGCCGAGGATGGATGCTGTGCGGAAACAACGGGGGCCTGCGCCGCAACAGCAGTGTCGATCATCTTGAGCACCCGAACGGAATGAGCAGGCTGCGTCACCACGAAAGAGCTTCCTACCGACCGGGAAATCTGTTTCTTGTCTAAAACGTCATTAACGGCATACGGTCCCTTCCCATTCAGGCCCAAGCTGGAAAGCGTCATCGTGTGAGTCCGCGAATTGTTTGTCCAGTTGAAAATGGTCAAAATGTTCTGCCTCGGGCTTTCTTTCAGCAGAAAAATGCTTGGCTGCCCGTCCTCGGGCAGATATGTCATCAAATCCAAGGGCGTAGAGGATCGACCCAGGCGCACCATGTCGATCAGGTCTTCGTTCTCGACCAGCGCCAGACGTTCCGGGGGATCCGAACCTAAGGTAGGGAGATCGTCCCCGATTTCATACATGCCCCCGGACACTGCGGCAAGAGCGATCGAGACTTTGGCTTCATCGAGCGTCAGCGGAGGTTCTCCTCCGAGCCAGGACTGGCCATTCGCAGTCTGGGTCGAGACAGTAAAAGCATCCGGATCGGATACGAAGAAATTGCGGTTCATATAATACCGCGCAGCGATTCCGGATGCCGCATCTTTGCTGGCATTGAATCTGTGCCCGGTGTCCTGAGAAATGCGCCCGAAATCGACATAGCCGACGGGATTCAGCATTGTGCTTCCATCTTTGTCCAACAGGACATCGTTCCCAACGGTCTCGCGAATAATGCCTAACCCAATCCTCTGCGACTCCAATGCGGTTGTGTTGGGACGGTAGTAATAGCCTTCGACTGCGCTATCGTCCATGAAATCCATCTTGATGTAGCGAATTCCCCATGCGTGGACCAACGTCGCATACGTCTTGCGCAGGTATTCCTGGGCGCCTGGATTTGTGCAATCCAGCACGAACAAACGATCCCTGTGGCCGGCCACCCAACTGATCTGGATCGGTCCGCCGTTTGCATTGTGGACCAGCCAATCGGGATGGTTCTGGTAGACCCAGGACCGTTCGGAAACATCAAAAGGCCCTGTCCAGATTCCAGGGACAAGCCCTAGGCCCGTCACTTGACGCTCCAAACCTGCAAGACCATGAGGGAAGAGCGTCGCGTCAGGCGTGCTGTATTCCCCTCGCGCATACTGATAGCCCTCGTCGATATGGAAGAAATCGTATCCGAGAGATTTCAGATGCTGCGCTTCCCATTGCGCGTTGGTTAACGCGGCCCCCTCATTCAAACCGAAATAATACGCTGTCCAGCTCCACCAACCCATGGGCGAGGGCGCTGTAATGCGCGCATGGTGGAGTTGCCGGATCAGCGACCCATAGGTTTCCAGTTGCCTGTGATAATCCGTAGCGACGCTGAGAAGCAATTTCTCCGATGGCAACTCCGCTCCGGGTTGCTCCAGTAGCTGCAACGGCACTTGATCTTCAGGACTGGATTGCGCAAGCGAGAGTTGTTTTTCCACTTCAGTCGTTCCAGTGGAATCCACTTCATAGGCGGCGATATGCTTCTCGCCGGCATTTGCCTCCAGATGGACCCGAAGAATCGTCAGGAAGCGCTCCGTGGTCAAAGCTCCGACAAAGAAACTCTCATGGCTTTGCCGGTTGTAGAGAAGTTGACTGCCAATTCCCCGATACATCGGACCCGCGGCATCGCCCAGATCGTGGATGGTGATGTTCGGCCGGTCCTCACTGAAGCTGTCGGAAAGAACGCGATCTTCCCGAGCGGGACCGCCCAGATCGAGAATGGAATTCCCAAGCGCCGCGATGGGACGGATCGATTCGACGTGGATGGGTTTCGTCGTCGTATTGCGGACGAACACTTGAATGTTTGCAAAAGGCTTATCGGGATAGGCGCGCAAACAATACACAAGATCCGGCTCCCCCGACAGGCCGGAAAAGGTGGCCGTCCACTGGTCGGCCGCGCCCATGTCGTCGGATGCTTTGGAAGTTGTCACCACATGCCTCGGATAATCTTCCGACTGCACCCAGCGACCGTCCAATTGAACCGCGACGCCCGCGTGGAGCACCGGATGGTCTGAACCTGACATACCGATCGTGTAACTTCCATCTGCGGGGACTATTGTCACCTGTATCGGTTTTTCCCTGCTCTGCGCAGCCAAAACGGCAAAATGGGAAAAAACAGCCACAAAAACACCCGCAGACACATATGCGCGAGTTGCGGCATACGCCTTTCTCATCCGATTGCTCCCTACACAAGTTTCCCCCTGTCCCCCTAAGCGTGGACGCCGATCTTCCGCTAGCAGCCTGACCTTGCCCACGGAATGCGCACACCCTAGCGAGTTGGTTGAGACGAGATAAACTCATCGCGTCGTAGTCGTCGTGCAGCGCGAATGCGAAAATCGGCTTCGTCGATTTTCATATTTCCGCCGCCAGCTTCGGTCGCCGCTGGAGTTCCGGTCGATGCCCACGACCAGCCCTCCACGGTTGCGATATAGGCAAAGCCGCCCGACCGCGCCGGGTCCGGTGGCGGAGGCGAGACGTGACGCACCAGTCGGTTGGGGGCGATGAGCGGATCCTGGCGGCTGAGCGTCACCCTGGACACATGTTTCTGTATCGACGCGTTGGATGCGGCGTTCGTGGAGCACGGTCGGCCGGAGATCTTCAGCACCGATCCGGGCTCGCAGTGCACCCGCGAAGCCTTCACCGGGCGGCGTAAAGGGCAACCTGATCGGCGGTTGAAATGCCGATCTGATGGCAAGGGCGGGAAACGATAAAGCCGTTTCCCGCCCTTGCCATCAGCCCTTGAAAATCGATGACGCCGATTTTCACATTTTCGCCGCTTCGACAACGATGAGCAATTCTCCCACTTGGAAACCCGGAAGACCGGCCCGAGCGAACGGAACCGCCACCATCCGCCGATGCAGTTCTTAATCTTGCATCCTGACATCGTCGGATGGATATCCGTTCGCCCACTACAAAGCCTGCACTCCGAAATTTCAAAGATCGTTGGCTAGAACTCAATTCTAAAGGTTGCCTGGCCCTGCCGATTGCTAAGCTGCGAGGACTGATTGGTGATCATGCCGAAGGTGGAGTCGCTGATATTCGGATCGGGGCTTTGCAGCCGGGTCCGATTGAAGGCATTGAAGTAATCGACGCGCAGCGTAAGGACCACTCCATCCGTAATATGAAAGTATTTCATGGCGTCGAAATCTTCGATCCGCAGCGGAGGCGTACGGATGCTGGCATAGGTGCGCTTCGTATCGCCAAGGCAATACTGGCAGGAGGGCGTGAACGCGTTGGTGGTGAACTGGACGGGCTGGGTCGCCAACTGTCCGACGAAATATTCCCGCGATAGATTGTAATTGAAGGTCTTTCTCTTCACTCCCGGCACAAAGTCCGGCCGATTGATGCCCTCCCCCGAGGAACTCGTGCCCAGCAGCACATTGTTGTTTTCCAGCAGCACCGAAGGCAGGCCGCCGGCATAGTTCATGATTCCCGCCACCTGCCATCCGCCAACAATCTTGTCCAGCAGGTTATTGGAATGCAGGTATTTCTGCCCGATCCCTATCGGCAGTGCGTAGGTCGAGTCCACCTTGACCATATATTTCTGGTCTTCCGAGGACGGCGCCCATTCCAGCGCCTGGTCGTAGGTATTCACCGGCGCGTTCGTAATCGACGCAATTCCGTAGTCCGAGTTCGACATGTTCCGCGCCATCGTCAACGAGGCCAGGTAGCTCAGTCCGTTCGTAAAGCGCTTCTCTTCCTGCACCTCCAACGCGTTGTACTCCGTCACCCCGCTCATGTCGAAGTGATTGTCCATGCTCCCGTATTGCGGAAACGGCAGCAGCGCCTGCTCCACGGATGCGGCCGCCCCAAAATCGTGGATGAAGTTCGGATAGGGAATCGGCACTTGGGGCAGCCCCGCCGCTTGCAGCTGCTGGCTCAGGCCCGGAGTATTGATCAAGTCGCCCAAAAACGACCCGTATTTCAGATCGCCCGGATTGAGCTGCCACGGCTGGTTCAAAGCGGCCGTAAGATGGGTCATCCGGTTGCCAATATACGCCACCGTCAGAAACTGCTGCCACGGAAGTTGCCGCTGCAAGCTCAGGTTCCATTGCTGGGTATACGGCGCAAGCCCCGCCTTCTTCGGATCGATCAAGCGCAGAAATCCCCCGTTGGCCATCGTCGGACTGAACGGTGTGGCCGGCGGATCCGGCATGTGCGTCGTGTCCCAATCCCCGTACCCAGGCCGGTTGGTCTGGGTCGAGCCCCGGAAAAATTCGCCCGCCAGCAGGCTGCTATACACCGAGTCAATCCGGGCGTTCCCGAAATTGTAGGCCCCATCGTCCAGGTAGGCCAGATAATACCCGCCCTGGATCACCGTCTGATTGTTCACCGAGTAGGAAAACCCAAACCGGGGACCGAAGTCTCCCCAGTGGATGTCCGCGTGGGTGGCGTTTGCGCAGCCCGCGCAGTTGCCGTACTTGGTGGCCACTCCGGGCAGGTTCGCGGCCCCGGGGTTCGGCCCCGTCATATTCGCGAACACGATGTTATTGTTCACCTCATTGAAGGGCACCGGTATGTCCCAGCGAAGGCCCGCATCGATCGTCAACCGATTGTTCATCTTGATATTGTCTTGGATATAGGAGGAAAAATCCGTCGCCCGCATCCTCACTTCAATCGCATTCGTTCGATAGCCGTTGTCCACTTGACCGAGCAGGAAGCTGGCGAAGGAACTGCCGTACGAGTCGAAATTCGGGTCGCTGGAATTCGGCGTGGAGGTCGTGCGCTGGCTGAAGTTGAACACGCTCGCGCATCCGTTGCAGTCGAGAATGTCCCCCATCGGCCGGCGGTATTCCGCGCCCATGTTGAGGGTGTGCCGCCCCCGCGACCACAGCCAGTTGTTCACGGCCGAAAAGCCTTGATTCCGAGCGAGACTTTGATTCGTCCCCTGCGATCCCGGCCCAAAGGTCGTCACCGGGTTTTGCCCATCGAAGTTCACGCTCGGAAACGCCACCGGGTTCACCACCCCGGCAAACCCGGTCCCCTCCTGCGCATCCAGGCTCCGGCCCACGTCTCCCACCCAATCCGCCCCGATCGTCAGCACCAGGTTCGGCGTCAGGGCGTTCACGTAGTTGAACAGAAACGTGTCGCCGATATTGGTGTTGCTCTGTTCGCCCGAGAGCGGGTTGCTGGCCGGCACAATCCCCGCCTCGTTCAGCCCCGGACTGTTGCTATAGTTATGCGCCTCGGAGTAATGGATGCTCTGCTTCTGGTTGATGTTATGGTCCAGCGTGAATCCAAAGAGATCGACCACGTTGGTCAACGATGGAATCGCCGGCTGTTCGTTGTTTTGCTGACCGAAGACGATCCCCGGCCGGTTCGGGTTCGGAATATACGGCAAGATGGACTTCGCCAGCGGGCTGAATCGCGATTGCGGAATGATGTTGCCCGGAAACGGCTTCCCCGTCAGCGGATCGTAGATCGGAATCTGGTTCCCGTTGGCGTCCACAAAATTGCTGAAGTCCCCTGTCTTCTCCGCCGGCGTCGGCACCGTCCCAAAGGCCGTCTGGGCTCCGTTCTCAAAATAGTTGTCCAGCGAGAATAGAAAGAATGTCCGGTCTTTTCCGTTATACAGCCGGGGAATGATCACCGGCCCGCCCAGCGTGAGCCCGTAGTCGTTCTGGTGATTGATGGGCGGAATCGGTTTCCCCGCCGAATTGAAATTGCTCGGGAAAAACCCGTCCGAGTCGAAGAGCATATTCCGAAGAATATCGAAGGCGTCCCCGTGAAGCTGATTGGTCCCCGAAGCCGTGTTATAGGTGATCGCGCCTTGCGACAGCCCATATTGCGCCGAAAACGTGGATACGTTCACCCGGAACTCTTTGATCATTTCATAGGGCACGGTGAGTCCCGTATATTGGTCCGCCGCCACGGTGACGGGAACTCCGTTGATATACGGCGCGGTCAACGAACTTTGCCCGCCGGAAAGCACATAGGTCGCCTGCCCTAAATATCCCGTATTCGTGACCCCCGGCGCCTGGTACACAAAGGTGTTCACCACCCGGGGCCCCCCGCTCACCTCAATGGGCAGCGTCTTCACCAGCTCCGGCTCCAGCGTGGTCCCCATCTCCGGCGACGTCGTGTTCAGGGAGATTTGATTGTCCGCCACCGTCACCGTCTGG
>JAJYZK010000066.1 GCA_021799945.1 Acidobacteriota bacterium | reverse complement strand
CTGAAGCTATTAGATCCACGACCCGATTAATGAGGCTACGTAGCCCATTGGCGGTGGAAGTCAAAGGCGTCGCGACGCGATCAACGGCAAGCGAAAGAGTGCTGGGGGCTGCAGTGTCTGCGCCCGTTGAAATGAGTACCGGAACAATCGTCAAATCGTGGCTACCCTCATGGAAATTTTTGAGATCCAAAGCGTAATCCCAGACTTGGTCGAGACCTGCTCTGTCGAAATGACGAGCACCAACTTTGAATTCGAGCAGGATAATCACGGAGCCGATCAGCAGCACCGATTCTCCCCACCAGGGTCGCCTGGAGAGGATGCTCCGGGTCAGGGACCGGCCCAGCGGAACCAGCATCATGGAGATGGCCCACGCGCTGAATGTCTGGAGACGGTTGGTGCTCGCGCCCATGGCCAGCAGACCGCAAATGGCCGCAAGCTGAACGATCGTGATGATCTCGACAACCCGCCGGCCCTCCTCCAGAATCCCGATCCCGGGCGCGGGATAAAGGTCTGCATATGCCAGCGCAAGAATCGTGGCTGCAATAGTGACCGGGTACCGAAGCGTAATGATCGCCGATAAATGGCGCCCGGCCCAGTGGCTTAGAAAGAAGGAGAGGCCGACCGCGGTCGACAAACTCAGCACGTCGGCCGCCACCAGCGCCAGCGTCGTCGCCTGCGGGCTGCGCGTCGGCGCCGCCGCTCCTTTTAGAACGTCCGGCCCGGTATCGAGCCTCACAACCGGCGGTAGTGACATCGCAATTCTCCTTGGTCCTACAGTGGCCCGGCGCCAATCGGCGCGCCCTAACCCGTTGACTGCATGCCGGCCCCCGCTATGCCCCGGGAGCCATCTCGCAGCGGATCCCATTCCGCAGCGCGCTTGCGTACAACGCCTCCGTCCGGTCCAACATCCGCCGCCATTCGAAATCCCGCCGGAACCGCAGCCGCGAACGCATTCCCATACTCTTTCGCAGCTCCGGGGATTGCAGCAGCAGCGTCAGTCTTTCGGCCAACCGGCTGCTGTCTCCCACCGGGATAAGAAAGCCGTTCCAGTCCTCCTCAACCGCCTCGCAAACGCCGCCCGTGTCGGTTGCAATCACCGGCAGCCCCGCCCGCATGGCTTCGAGAATGCTGATCGGAAAGGCTTCGAAATGGCTGGCGAGCACAAAGATGTCGCTGGCGGCGAGCAAGCCCGGCGTATCTCGATGCTGCCGCAAAAAAGTGACGCGCGAGGCCAATCCGCGCTCTTCCACCATGCGTTGAATCGATTCCAACAGCGGCCCGCTTCCCGCCAGGCGCAGCTCCCATTCCAGGTGGCGCAGACTGGACAAGGCCCGCACGAGAGTGGCGTGATCCTTCTGGCGGTCGAATCGGGCGACCATGGCGATCGCCGCGCGGCCCCCGCTCCGCTCGCCTCGCGTTTCGCAGTCGGGAAGTCCATGCGGAATGGTGGCGATCGGGGCGGCCTGCGACCCGAGATATTGCAGAGCCAGGCGGCGCTCCGCTTCGCATACGGCGATCATCTGGCCTCCCGTCCGGGCCGCCAGCCGCTCCAGCAGCAGCCGGAATCCAATGGTCGTCCCGCGCTCCCGGTCGACGAACGACAGCCCATGCGGCGTGAAAAACACCGGCGCTCCCAGCCGCCGCGCGGCGAACCGTCCGATAAAGCCCGCCTTCGCGGTATGCGCCGCCACAATCTCCGGCCGGGCCTTCCGCAGCGCGCGCATCACCTGCGCAAAGCAGACCGCGTCGGCCACCGGCCGGATCGGCTTGCGAAGCGCGGGGATCGGGACCACCGGCACGCCGGCCTCGCGCAATTGCTCCGCCAGCGCTCCCTCCGGAGGGCCGACCATGACGGTGCAGTCATGCCCGCGCCCCCGCAGCCCGATGGTGAGATCGCGCACGTGCGCCTCCGCTCCTCCAAAACTGCTGCTCCCCGTTATGAGCTGGACAATCCGCATCGCGCTGCAATATCCCCTGAGAATCCGCCGCACAATTACTGCGGCGGCGTCCTCGGTAAAAGGTCGATCGCTTTGGCTTTCGTCCCGGTGGGCGGCTTTCCGTACTGGTCGTAAACCACCATCGGGGGAAGGCCGGCCATCGTCCGATACGGGCGCTTCATAAAAGCTGGGTCGCGCACCGCGTTCCAGTTGTCGGCGGTCAGAGGGATCTCGCCGTGCGACAACCGGTGCAGCAAATCGAACCAGGCCGCGTCCTCCGCGTGGTAGGGATTGCTCCGCCATGAGCCGTAGGGATGGTCTGGAATAAAGGTCGAATATGCCTCGCCCCAGTAGCCATCCGGAAAGCGCCTGACGTAGTCCTCAATCGGCGCGGTGCGCCAGTTCCCCCGTTTGTGGCTCTCGCGCCAATGCTGGAACTCCACGACCTCGCGCCCGTACGCGGTCAATCCATACTGGGCGTCCATCAGGCCTTTCGACTGCTCGATATATAGATCGTCAAATCCGGCGGAGTACGCGAATTGGAGCGTCTCCAGCAGTTGCGCCGGAGTATGGCCCCCCGGCTGCTGCTTTCCGCCGAAGGGGAATTTATCGAGAAACCATAGATCCACGCACGTCCAGAGCTCCGGGGAGCGATACTCCAGAGCCGCCCCGCGGTACACGTCGTACATGAGATCGTTGTAGTTTTCCTTCAGCAGCTTGGGCGCCAGCAATCCCCCGCCGCGCGCGAAGGCGAAGGGTTCGTCGGGGAAGGTCATTTCGTAGACAACCGACTTTCCATACGCCTGGTAGCGCCGGGTCAGCGCGGCCGCCTTCTCCGCCACGGCCAGGTACGCCTGCGCCGCGGAAAGGTCTCGCGTGTTCGCCATGTACGGCTGGATGGGCCTTCCCTTGTCATCCCGCACCCCAAGCAGCGTTTGCATCAGATCGGCTTCGTCGTAGATCACGCCCAGGAACAGCCGGTCGTTCTTGAGGGTCTCGAGGGTCTTCAACGCCAGGTCGTATCGGTAGGTTCCGTCCGCATGCCGGAACCCGGGATAGTCCCGTCGGTAATTCGCAATCTCCGTGTTGAAGCGATAACTCCAGTGATTTCTCCGGCAGAACTCGACCAAAGCCCGCAGACGCGCGGGATCGGATTCTTCTTCGGGGAGGATATGCCAGTCGATGAAGTCGATCTTCATCTGCCGCAGGCTGTTTTCAAAGGCCGGATTTGCCGTCTGGCCGCTCCAGTTATCCGCGTCCACGCCGAGGCGCATCGGCGGCAATCCAGCGCCGTAGCCCCGGAGTGCGCCCGCCGCGGCGATCGCCAGCAGGAACGAAATGCGAGTCAGGCGCCTCAGCATGCCGCGCCTCGCAGAATCGCCGAATAGCGCGGCCATGTCGCCTCCACGGAGTAGTTGCGCCGGACTAGATCGCGCCCATGCTCTCCCATCCGGCGCCGCAGATCCGGATCGTCCAACAGCAGCCGCAGCGCGGAGCGCCATTCGTCGTCGGTCGCCGCCAAAAATCCATTCTTCCCGTGTTCCACGACCTCGACGTTGGAGCCCACCGGGGAGGCGGCTACGGGCAGGCCGGCGGCCATGCACTGGATCAGCTTGAATGCGCATTTGCCCCGGGCGAACGCCGAGTCCAGCAGCGGCATGATCCCGATGTCGAACCCGGTAAAGTAACTCAGCTCCTGCTCCAGCTCCCATTGCAGGTAGCGAACCCGCGGCAGGTCCCAGCGCAGCGGTTTATTCAGCCCCACAATCACCAGCTCGAACTCCCGCTCGCGGGCCAGCGCGGCGAGCGGCCGGCCCAGCGCCTCCAGGTGATGCCCGTTCAGGGGCGTGCCGATCCATCCGATTCGCACCACCGGCGACGGCGTTCGGCGCAACCCCGCATAGCGCTCCGCCTCCACCACCGTGGGGACGATGTGCGTCCGGGCCGAGCGCTGGCTGTAATACTCCGCCAGCAGCCTGTTGCCGCAGACCACCGCCGAGTAGCGGGAGGCCATCCGGCCGAACTTGCCGCGGTCGCGAAGCAGAGATGGAATCAGGCTGGCGCTTTTTTTATCGGCGATATGCAGAGCGTCATCCATGTCCAGAATCACCCTCTTGCATCTGCGCACCAGCAGACGCTCCAGCACCGGAGGGCCGAAGGGAGCCATCTCCCGCGAGATCCAGATCGAGTCGTATCGCGGCGCCAGGAACAGCACCTGCCACAGCCTCTTCAGAAACAAAGCCGGGTAGAGCAGAACCCGGAGCGTAACATGCGCGTTCCGTATCTGCCACCGGAAGTACGCCCGCCCCATCAGGCTGCAATGGTCGATGACCATCCCGGCCTGCTCCGCGGGCGTCTGATATTGCAGGATCCGGTGCCGCGTGTCGGCCGACTCCCTGGGCTTAACCGTAAATGCCAAAATGCGGAACATCGTAAACACCCTAAAGGCGCGGCTTGACGCCGATGACCACGGCCCAGAATCCCGCCGCTTTTTCCCGGTAGCTGGGTTCGCCTCGCAACAGCCACAGCGCCAGAAGAACGGGCGTCTTTTGCAGCCCCTCCAGCCGGTTCATCCCCTCCAGCACGCGGGCGCGAGCGGCGCCGAAGTGTTTCGCGAAATATTTTCTGCGGCTCTCGCGCAAGGTGTAGATCATGCGCGCCCGCACCGGCCCCGCCTCGCAGGATCGGCCGGAGATGTGCCGGACCCGGGCCTCGGGCCAGAACCAGATTTCCCCGCCCGCCTCCCGGAAGCGCTTGCAGAGATCGACCTCTTCGAAATACACGAAGAATCTCTCGTCCATGCCTCCAAACCGCTCATAGTCGCCGCGCCGCATCACCATCGCCGCGCCGATAATCTGGTCCACCGCCCGCGGCTGCGCGTGAGAAAACCGCGTCAGCCGATACGCGCCCCACCACCGGTCCAGCCCCGTCGCGTCCAGCGCAATGTTGAGAAGATTGGGCAGGTTGCGGCAGGTCCGCGTCACCCGCCCCTCCGCATCGAAGATGGCGGGGCCCGCGGCCAGCGCCCGCGGCCGCTGCTCCAGGCAGCGCGCAAGGCTCTGCGCCGCGTCGTTCATCAGTTGCGTATCCGGATTCAGGAAAAACAGATATTCGCCCGCCGCCTGGCGCGCCCCTAGATTGCAGGCCCGGCTGAAGCCTATATTTTCCGCCGGCCGGATCGCGCGCAGCGCCAGCTCCGGCTGCGCCGCGGCGAATTGCCGCACGGCGTCCATCGTCGCCGAATCCGGAGAGTTATCGACCACCACAATCTCATAGCTCCGGCTCGTCCATTCCATTACCGAGCGAAGACAGGGCTCGATCGCGCCAGCGCTGTTGTAGGTGACGACAACGAAGGAAATGGATGGCGCGCTCACCGATCCCCTCCCGCATCTTCCCTCTGGAACTGCAAAAACCCGCGATAAAAAGCCTCGCGGTGACGAAGGCGCATGCCCAGGGAATATCCCGCGGCGCGCCGCAGAGCGGGCAGCCCATTGACGAGGCGCAGCAGGCGCATCTGCGGCGCGGCCAGAAAGTGCTTGCGCGCCAGCCCCAGCTCCCGCGCAATCTCCGGGTATTTCCTGTTTAGGAGCCCGATGCCATACCCGACATTCCGCTCCCTCCGCAGATACTCCTCCTCCGTCATCTCGTGAGTATGATCGGCAACCGCTTCTTTGTTCAGCGCCAACGCGGCTCCGTTCCGCTGAAGGCGATAGCCGAGCACGGTGTCTTCGAATGCGCTGAATCCCGCTTTCCGGTTGAAGAGCTCTTCATCGAAGCCGCCGGCGCGCTCCAGCTCGGCGCGGACCACCGCGAAATTGCCGGTGTAGACATAGCGGAAGTCCATGCGGCGCGTGTCCTCCACCCGGTCGAAGGCGAACTGCGATCCGCGAGAGTCGATATATCGAATCAACGGGCTCCCGGCGAGCTCCCGGGGCCACAGCAGCAGGCCTTGCGACCCGCGGTATCCCGCGTCCAGCATGCGCGCATGGCTCTCGAGCATTCCGCGGCGGGGAAACACATCGTCGTCCAGAAAAAGAATGCGTTCCCCTCTGGCCGCCTCCACACCGTGATTGCGCGCGCGGGCCGGACCTCCATTCTCGACGGTCAGCGCCCGCACAATCTCCGGAGCGGCCTGCCGCGCCTCTTCCAGGACGGCGGCCGTGTCGTCGGTCGAGCCGTCGTTCACCACGATCGCCTCGCAGCGCTCCATCCCCTCCAGCCGCAAGAGGTGCGAGAGCGAGCGCCTCAGCGTCCCGGCGCGATTGTGCGTGGGGATCACGATGCTGAACAGAAGGGGCGTCACGCGCCGATTGCCCATCTGGCGTACTCCAGGTGAAGCCGGTTCCAGCTCCGCAGATAGCGGAGCAGATAGACCGCTGCGATCATTTGCCGCCATAGAAAAGCGGAGAAAGCTCCATAGTGCTTGCGAAAGTAGTAATGCTGACTCTTCATGTTCTGCAGCACCACCCGCCCGACCGATCCATACAACTGAAGGCTGCTCTGCCGTTCCTTGTGCATCAGGCGCGCGGAATGCAAATACCAGACCTCCCGTCCCGCCTTACGAATCCGGTGGCAGAGATCCAGCTCCTCGCTGTAAAGAAAAAACGCCTCGTCGAAGCCGCCGACCGCATGAAACGTCTCCGCCCGCACCAGCATGCAGGCTCCCTGCACGGTCTCCACCTCGCGCGTGGAGCGATGATCCCATCGAGACAGGTAGGGCTGCGAGGTCAGCGCTCCGTGGGGAAAGCGGAAGGCCAAAGTGCTGTGCTGGAGAAATTCGTTGAAGAGCGTTGGGAGCGAACGGCCCGCCTCGAACAGCACTTTGCCCGTTTCGTCCTCCACCAGCGGCCCGGCCACCGCCGCCGGGGGGTGGGCATCCAAAAAGTCCGCCAGTTGGCCCGCAACGTCGTTCAGAAAGCGCGTGTCGGGATTCAGAAACAGCAGGTGCCTCCCTTTCGCCTGCCGCGCTCCCACGTTGCAGCCCGCGCCGAAGCCCCGGTTCTCCTCATTTCGCAGCAGCCGCAAGTCGTCTCTTTCCTGCAAAACCCCCAGCCCCTGCGGCGAGTTGTTATCCACTACGATCACCTCGTAGGCGCGGGTTGCGGTCCAGCGCCGAACGGAAGCCACGGAGGCCAGAATCTCCTCCGCGCAGTTCCAGTTCACGTAAATGATCGAAATGTCCATCTCCGTCCTAACTACGCTTGCCCGATTGTCTTAAGCCTTCAGCGCCGCTCTTCAACCGCCGCAATGCGGCTGCGGGCGGCCGGCTTGCTCGGCCTGCAGCCGGCGGCGAGTCCAAGGCCGGCCAGAATGAAAAAATACTTCGTCGCCTTGGTAAAAAGATTTATATCCGCAAAGAATCCGGTCACCGCATAGGCCACAAGCGCCATTTCCGCGGAGCGGACAAAAGACGCCTCCGCGGCCAGACCGCGGTTCGCCAGGTCCCGGCGATGCCGCCGCAGCAGCGCCGCGATCAGCAGAAGCAGCCCGAGAAAGGCGATCGATCCAACGACGCCGTGCTCGACCAGCGTGGTCAGATACATGTTGTCGACGACATAGACCTTCACCAGATCCACGTGCGCCGCGGTGTCGATATCTCCGATATAGGCGAGATAGACCTGCCGGAATTGCATGTGTCCGACGCCGATGAGCGGGTGATCGGCAAAGGCCCGCAGGGCCACGCCCCAATACTCGAACCGGGTATAGAGATTGTTGGGATTCAACATGCGCTGCATGAAGGGGCTGTTTCGAAAGCCTGCAATGGCCACCAGCGCTCCCACGCCGGCTGCTGCGGCTGCCGCGACCAGAGCCTTCCAGATGTCCCGGCCCAGCAGCAGCATGGCCGCCGCCACGGCGACCCACGCTCCCCGCGTGGCGTTGACGAACAGTCCGCCGGCGATCACGGCGAGAGCGGCCGCGGAGGCTGCGGACTGAGTTCGCATCCAGCGCCGGATCGCAAAGGGCGCTCCCAGCGCCATAAAGGCGGCCGCCTCCGACGGATGAAAGAAGCTCACGTAGGGCCGGTATGCGCCCTGCGTCAGCTGCATCAGTTGCGCCGACATATAAGGAATGTCGGTAACATGCTCCATGATGGGGTTGCGCTGCGCGACGCGCTCCACGAGGCTGAGCGCCGCAATCGCCGCCGTCAGCCATGCCACGGCGTTCCCCAGCATTTCCGTTTCCGCCTCAGCCCCCTCCTGGAGAAACAGAACCAGCAGCATTGCGCCCAGAACGCTGGTTTCCAGAAAGTTTCGGTAGGCGATCAGGTCTTTCGGGAAAATCGCAAAAGACAGCGACTCCGCGCCGAGGTAAAAGACCAGCGCTGCGTACAGCCAGTGGTATCCGCGCCGCCAGGTTCTCGCCCCGGAAAGATAAAAAAACGGCAGGCAAACCAGGTACAGCAGCAGAAGGACCTCATCCCCGAACAGCTTGGGCAGAACGCCCGACTTCACTCCCCAGACAAACGGGCACAGGCCGAGGCACCAGAGGGAGGCCGCCATCGCCGGCCCCGGGTATCGCGCCGCCGCCACGCCGAAGACAATCAGAGTCGCCAGCGCCAGCAGAGCGTAGATGCCGGCCATCCCGGCCAGCGCAAGGAGGCAGCCCGCCAGCAGCGCGGCGGCCGCCCATGCCGCCAGGGAGGCGATCGGCGCCGCCGGCCTGGGTTGATGAACTACTCCCGTATCCATCGCTCAATCCGCGGTCTGCGAGAGGGACTTCCATACGATGGGGCCGAGCAGCAGAACGCTGGCCAGCTCGCATGCAAAGGTGGAAAAGGCGGCGCCGTCGATCGCGTACCGGGGAATCAGCGCCAGGTTGAGGCCGACGTTCGCGGTCAACAGCAGACCCGCCAGGCCGATCATGATCCGGACGCGGCCCGCGACGATCGCCGCATTCGCCAGCGTGGAGGTGACATACACCAGAGGAACCGTCAGCATCAGCCACATCAGAGCGGTCGAGCCCCTCAGATACTCCGGGTGCACGGCTCCAAGCAGCGGCCGTCTCCATAGAACGATCGCCCCGGCCGGTATGGCCACCGCCGCGGCCCCCAGCGCCAGGATCGTCCGCAGCGATCTCCGGCTGCTGTCGCGGACCATCCGTGGAAAGACGGCCTGCAGAAAGCCCGTGAACAGGGAGACGCAGAGATCGAAGACTTTGTAGCAAATCTGATAAATGCCTGCGTCGCCCAGCCCGCCCATCCGGGCCAGGAGAAACATGTCCGACCGCCCGTAGATGAGCGCCAGAACCTCCACGGAAAACAGCTCCAGCGCCTGCCGCAGCAGCCGCCCCATGTGCGGAAGAACCGAAACCGCCTGCCGCCCCCAAAGCCGCAGCGTGGAGCGGCCCACGACCAGCAGCCGCGCCACGGAGGCCAGGGGCGCGACGCGGACCAGATCGCTGAAGCTCAGATAGCCAAAGGAGAGCAGGACAACCCCGCCCAGAATGAAGGCTCTCTCCAGAAGCTGCGAGGCGGCGATGGGCAGCAGCCGCTCGTGCGCCGTCAGGAAGGCCTCGCAGTTCCGCGCCGTGACGATGGGAAAGATGCCGCAGAGGTAGAGCGCGGTGCTCAGGGGGCCTACGGGAAGATTTTTGAAGAAGACCCGCAAAAGAATCCAGGCCGCCGCCGCACTGACGGCCCCCGCCGTGAGCCGTATCGGCAGCGCCGCGCGGAAGTATCCCTGCCCCGCCGTCCCGCCGCTGCGCGCGATCTCCCGGATTAGAATTTTGTCGAGCCCCAGATTCGAAACAAGCTCGATCATCATGCTCGCCGAAACCAGGATCGCGTAGGCGCCCAGGTAGGATACGGGCAGGCGCCGGGCCATCAGGATGAAATACGCGTAGCCGATGCCCCGTCCGGCCAGGTTGGTGATGGCCATGGCGGCGCTGTTGGAAAACAGCCGGCCCGCCGCTCCGTTCGCGGCGCCGGTCGTTTTTATCTCCCGGTTATCCGCGGATTCCAGAATCTCAGCCACCTGCTCCTCCGGATCCATCCGTCGCGGCCGCGCGGCTCCCTTCCATCTCCTGCGGGCGCATGATGCGCGCAGGATTCCCTACCGCCATGCAATACGCGGGCACATCCTTCATCACCACCGCGTTCGCCGCCACTACCGCATGTTCGCCTATCTGTACGCCCGGCCCCACCAGGCAATACACCCCCAGAAACGATCCCTTCCCGATGCGCACCGGGCGCGGCTTGGAGATGGGCGCAAAGAATATCGGCGAATCGATGTGGCTGTGATCGTGAATGTGATCCACGATGACGGCTCCCGCGCCGATCGCGACTTCGTTTTCGATCACCACGGATCCCGCCGCGGAGATCTGCACCCCGTAGCCGATCATCACTCGGTCGCCGATGACGATTTCTCCCCGATGCTTGACTCCGGCCCACTCCGATACCGGATTCATCCACGTACGCGGATAAAGAACGCAATTGGCCCCGATTGAAATGCGATCCGGCTGATCCAGGCGAAGCGGATACTCGAACCGAACGCCCTCCCCGCAACTCTTCAGACTGCTCCGCCATAACCAGGTATAAAACCGGTAAAAGCGGATCCGGATCCTCAGAGCGGTTTTCAGAAGGAACTTCCTCATACGAACCTCATCAGCCAGGCGGGAATGTAAAACACTCGCTTGTTGAGGATGAGCCTCAAGTTCTGAAAACCGTACCGCTGTAGCAGGTCGAGGCTATAGCGGGCCGCGGCTCGCCTGGTCTTGCCGGCCTCCAGAATCAGCAGGGTCGAGGTGACCAGGTTGCTGATCTCCACCAGATGGGTGGCGTCTTTTACCGGACCGTCCGCAATGACGACATAAGCAAATTTGCGGCGCAGATCCTCAATCGCGCGAATCAAGCCGCCGTTGGAGCCGTTGCCTGCATGTTCGCGTGCATGTTCGCCTCCATGCTGGCCTCCATGTTCCTCAAGCGGCGCGCGAACATAGGTCAGCAATCCGGAGTTCGATTCGGTCGAGCCGGGCCTATCGTTCCGGGCGCCGCCCGGCGCATCGAGGACCTGCTGCACCGAGTGGCCTTGGACTGCGATCCGGAGCGGCGCGCCCCTCGGGCGAGCGGCGAGGGTTATGTGAAACTGCTGCACGAT
>JAJYZK010000065.1 GCA_021799945.1 Acidobacteriota bacterium | reverse complement strand
TACCGGCGCACCAACCACGACAACATCCACGTCCGCGGGTACAAGGAGGAAGGCAACATCAACACACCGCTGGAGCTCGCCATCCGCAACCAGGTGGACCGCTTCAACCTGGCTATCGACGCCATCGACCGCGTCCCCCGGCTGCAGGCCCGTGGCGCGCACGCCAAGGAGTGGCTCAAGAGCCAGATTATTGAAAACATCGACTACGCCTACCGGAATGGCATCGATAAGCCGGAGGTCTCCGATTGGGTCTGGGCGGGAATCTAGCGGAGAGGATTGGGCCCGGCGCAGCGGAGCTCCGCGGCGCCGGAGAGCCTGCGCAAGACATTCGCCGGCGCTGCGATGGGACTACCGCCGGACCGGCCGCCTGCCGCTCGATCGTCCACATCGCCGGCCCTCGCGCTCAGCATGCGCGCCGCGCACAGCCTTTGCGAGGAGACCCACAGAATCGGGGCGGCCCGCAAAAAGCGGATTGTCTATTCGCCGGGAGAGGGCGCGCCGGAAAGCAAGATGGGCGCCGTGGGAGAAGCGGATCCCTCCCGCTTCTCCACCGTCACTCCGAAGGCCTTGGCTCTGACGCCGGCGGGCAGAGGAGGCAGCATCACGCTTGCGCTGCCCGCGCTGTCCGGCCGGAACAGGCCGGCCGGGATCGGCGCTTTGCCGCCCTCCGGAATCAGCCAGAGTTCGTAGGTCCTGTCGTCGGGCAGAGGGCGCAGATCGCTGGCTTCAAAGATCAGCTCTCCGCGATCCGGCACGTACACCGCATGCCCGGTGGGCTCGGCCGCGGTTTTGGCCGCCGTCAACATCACGCGCTGCGCCGAGGGCGCCTGCAAAACCCGGAGCACCCGCTGCGCATACGCGTTTTCCTGGGCGGAATGCGCCACCACCTGGTATTGCTCCTGCAGTTCCCCGGTCAGATTCCCGATCTTCATCTCGAGGGAAACCGCCAGCGCCAGCGCGGCGGCGGTCGCGGTCCAGGAGGTCCACAGCAGCCAGCCCCGCCGGTTGGATGCCGCGGGCGTTTGCACAACGCCGGACAGGCTCGACCGGCCGCTCCCCGCATCGGCCGTCGGTTTCGCTGCGACGGGTTCCGCGGTCCCGGCGGCGGCATCGGCGGCAATGCTGGCCAGAAAGCGAAGCCTCGCGCTCTCCGGAACCGGTTCCTGCTCCGCGCACATCCCCAACATGGCCAGATCCGCCAGCAGTCCTTCGGCTTCGGCCCGGCATGCGCCGCAGTGCAGCAGATGCGAGCGCACCCGCTCCGCCTCGCCCTCCGGCAGCGACTGCATGGCCAGCAGAGCCAGATCCTCCTGCGGGATGTGGGAACCCTCTATCATACCTGCAACGACCTTCGCAGCGTGGTCAACGCCAATCGGATCCTGGTCTTCACCGTTCCCAACGGATCGCCCGTCCTTTCCGCAATCTCGGTCTGCGTCAGCCCCTCAAAATACGCCAGCTCCAGCGGAATGCGCTGTTCCTGAGGCAGATTGCTCATCGCGCCTCTGACCTTCCGCATCATGGCGTCGCGCTCCGCCTCGTCGGCCAGGTTTGCGGCCGACGGCAGCACATGATCGTCGAGCGAATCGGTTGGCCGTCTGCGCCGGATGCTGTCGATCGCCCGGTTCCGCGCCACCACCACCAGCCAGGCGCCGAGCGCTCCCCGGTTGGGCTGGAATGCGCCAGGATTTCTCCAGACTTGGAAAAACACCTCTTGCGTCAGATCCTCGGCATGGCCGCGATCCTTCAGCACACGCAGGGCAATGGAGTAGACCAGCCCGCCATAGCGCCGGAAGATTTCAGCCATCGCTCGCTGATCCCGCCCGGCGACCAGCTCCAGTAACGCGGCGTCGCTCGGCGCAAGGCTATCTGCGCTCCCCTCGGCAGTCCCGTCCGGCTTCGGCCCCAAGTTCCGCCGCGGCTCGGAGATCTCGCATAAGGAACGCTCCGGGGGCGGAAATGGATTGGAGGGGGCGTCGGGCATGGGACTGGCGCCTCTAATATGTACCACTAAACCGCAAGCGGATAAAAACCGCCCCGCAACTCAGCCGGCAGGCTCACCGGCCACTTGGATGTCAAACCCGAGTCAGTCGCTGACATTATTTCGCCCATCCGTCTTCAAATACGGATCGTCTTCAATGACGAATTCCGGTTGCCCGGCGCCCGGCCCGAGAATGCGCCTCTTCCCACGACGGCGACGCCGGCAAGCTGGAACGGTATGTCTTCGCGGAGCGCAGGTTGCAGGCCGCCATCGGCGGCGCTCCGACCGTTCCCTAGCCGCGCAGGCGGGCCAGAAAATCTCTTGGATGGACGGGCTTGGCGAGGATCTCGAATTCGTGACCCTGCACCCGCGCGCGGTCCAGCAGATCGGCGGTGGCCGCCTGCCCGGAGAAGAGGAGGATTTTGCAGGAGGGCAGCATGGTGCGGATCTTAATGGCCGCGTCGATGCCGTTCATGTCGTTCATGATGACGTCGGAGATGAGCATGTCCGGGCGCAACTGCCGGGCTGTCTCCACCGCGGCCTCGCCGCTGTATACGGCGGAGGCGTCAAATCCGCTCTGATTGAGGATAATGGCCAAAGTATCGGCAATAATGCGTTCGTCGTCGGCAATCAAGACTCGTGGTTTTGCGTGGTTGTCGGTCATTCTCGTCCTTTCTTAGCCGCGATCTGTCACCGCATTCCCGCTACGATTGACGGGGGTCGAGAAGCATCTGGCCGAAGCCCATCCCGGGGCCGGAGCAGCGACTCTCGCTCGTACTCCGCCCGGTAAATGCACCGGAAAGCGCCCAAAAATCAGCCGGGCGCAAACCTTCATTCCGGATGATACGCTTCTCATTACAACAGATGCGTCTCGTTTCCGCGCCCGTTGTCTCCGCAGGACAGCGCATGGATTCCCGGGGAGCGCCGCGAATCCGGCGTCCCGGATTCACGCCGCGGAAGGCGCGACCGCGATTGGTCTTGAGCAAAATCTTTCACCATTCGTGTAAAAAATTCGCTCGAGGATTGTGTGTCGATGGCTGAGCCGATTATTCGCGCCAGACAGGTGGAAAAATATTACGCGCAACCAAGCGAGAACCGGATCCAGGTGATCGCGGCCACCGATCTGTCGATAGCGCCGGATGAAATCGTGGCCCTGCTCGGGCCCTCGGGATCGGGAAAATCCACTCTGCTGCGCATGCTCGCGGGGCTGTCTCGGCCCTCCGCCGGCGAAGTCCTCTGGCGCGGCGCTCCGATCGCGCAAGCCGAGGCGAACGTGGGCATCGTCTTCCAGGGCTTCGCGCTCTTTCCATGGCTGACAGTTTTCGAGAACGTGGAAGCTCCGCTCAAGGCTCGCGGCATGCCGGCGCCGCAGCGGCGGGAGCAAAGCCTGAAGATTCTGGACACCGTCGGGCTGGACGGCTTTCAGGCCGCCTATCCTCGAGAGCTTTCCGGCGGCATGCGGCAGCGCGTCGGCTTCGCCCGCGCCCTCGTCGTGCAGCCGGAGGTTCTCTTCATGGACGAGCCTTTCTCCTCCCTCGACGTCCTCACGGCGGAGAATCTGCGCAGCGAACTGCTCGAGCTGTGGCAGAAAAAGACCATCCCCACGCGGGCCATTTTCCTGGTGACCCATAACATCGAGGAGGCGCTGCTGCTGGCCGACCGAATCCTTGTGCTGGGCCGCAATCCCGGCCAGGTGCGCACCGACTTCCGCGTGACCCTGGCGCATCCCCGCGGCCGCAGGACCCCGCTGTTCGCGCAACTGACCGACTATATCTACAAGGTCCTCACCCGGCCGGACGTCGCCCCGCCCGACGTTCCGCAGAGCCCCGGAGTAAGAGATCAGCGGCAAATGCATTACCAGATGCTGCCCCACGCCCGTCCGGGCGGAATCGCCGGCCTGCTGGAGCTGCTGATCGATTATTCCGGGCGCGCCGATATCTATCGGTTGGCCGATGACCTGGCCTTTGAAATCGACGACCTGTTGCCGATCGTGGAGGCCGCCCAGCTGCTCGGTTTCCTCAAGGTCGAGGAGGGCGACGCGGCCATCACTCCGGAGGGACGGAGCTACGCAGAATCGGGGATTCTGGCGCAGAAGGATCTGTTCCGCAAGGCCGCCATCGAACACGTTCTTCTGCTGCGACAGATTACCCGCGCCCTGGAGACCAAATCGGACCGCTCGGTCCCGGAGGAATTTTTTCTGGACATGCTCGACGAGCAGTTCAGCTCCGAGGAGACGCTTCGCCAACTGCAAACCGCGGTGAGCTGGGGACGCTACGCGGAGCTGTTCGACTTCGACGCCTCCCGCCGCAGATTTATTCTGCCCCAGGCCGATGCGGAGCCGGCGACGGAGAGCCGAGCCGAGTGAGCCCGCGACCCACCCTTTCCCGCTCCCTCGTCTTCGAGCGCACCTGGCCTTTTGTGCTGGATCTTGCCGTCGCCGCCTGCGGCCTGGCTGTTTTCTACGCGGTCTTGCGCCTGGCCCAATACTGGATGGGCCACCCGGTCGCCGCCGTGGCCATTTCGCTCTCGACCAGAATGCTGCCGCTCTACGCCTTCTACTCGCTGATGCGCATCGCCATCGCGTATCTGCTCAGCCTGGTCTTCGCCATCGCCTACGGCTACCTGGCCGCCTACCACCCCCGGGCGGAAGGCTTCATGATCGCCGTGCTGGACATTCTACAGTCCATCCCCGTGCTCAGCTTTCTCCCCGGCGTCATGCTGGCCATGGTTTCTCTGATTCCCGGGCGCCAGCTCGGCATTGAAATGGGCGCCGTGTTGCTGATCTTTACCGGCCAGGTGTGGAATATGGCCTTCAGCTTCTATTCTTCGCTCAAAAGCCTCCCGAGAGAGCTGCGCGAAGCCTGCAGCGTTTACCGGTTTTCCGCCTGGCAGCGCTTCTGGCAACTGGAGCTTCCCTTCGCCGCCATCGGGCTGGTCTGGAACTCGATCGTCTCGGTGGCCGGCGGCTGGTTCTTCCTGATGGCCTGCGAAATGTTCGTCCTGGGCGACCGCGACTTCCGGCTTCCCGGACTCGGCTCCTACCTGCAAACCGCGGCCGGCGCCGGCGACATCCATGGCATGCTGTGGGGCTCGGCGGTCATGATCCTGATCGTCGTCGCCACCGACCAGCTTGTCTGGCGGCCGGCCATCGCCTGGACCGACAAATTCAAATTCGAACAGACGGAGAGCGCCGAGCGCGTGCGCTCGCCCATCCTGGACGCGCTGCGCCACTCCAACGTTCTCGGCTGGCTCAGGAAGGCGGCCGTCTTGCCTCTGAGCGAGCGCATCTATGCCGGCGTCTCGCGCCGCGAGCGCCGCGAGACCGCGGAAAGCCGCTCCTCCCGGAGGCGAATCCCGCGGTTCGCCGCGGCCTTCGCGGCGGTGGCCGCCGGCGCCGCCGTAGCCTTCGCCGCCCTGCGGGCCATCGAACCGCTGCGCCAGCTTCGCTCGGCCGAGCTGTTGTCCCTTCTCGCCGGGGCGGCAGCCACCTTCTTCCGGGTCAACGCCGCGCTGGCCATCTCCTCCGCGTGGGCCATCCCGGTCGGGGTGGCCATAGGCTTCCATCCGCGGCTGGCGCGGGTGGCCCAGCCGCTGGCGCAGATTGCAGCGTCCTATCCGGCCACCGCCATCTTTCCCATTCTGCTCATCGGGCTGGTCCGGATGGGAGGCGGGCTGGGCATCGGCTCCATCGCGCTCATGCTGCTGGGGACCCAATGGTACATCCTGTTCAACGTGATCGCCGGAGCGATCGCCCTGCCCTCGGACCTCAAGGAAGTGGCTGCGCTCTACCGCTTTTCCTCCTGGCAGCGCTGGAGAGACCTGATTCTACCCGGCATTTTTCCCTACCTGATTACCGGACTGATCACCGCCTCCGGCGGAGCCTGGAACGCCAGCATTGTCGCGGAATATTTTCATCTGCACGGCCGAACCCTTCAGACTTTGGGACTTGGCGCGCAAATCAGCTCGGCCAGCGACCACGGGCAATTCTCCATTCTGCTGCTGGCGACCATCCTCATGGCTTCAATGGTGGTTACCGTCAACCGTCTCGTATGGCGGCCGTTGTACCGCCTGGCGGAGACCAAGTATAGGCTGGGATGATGCGCGTGCGAAGAAGCGGGATCCAAATCTGGCGCGGAGGGTTCGCTTGAGCCCGGCCGCGGAAGCGCAGGAGAAGCCGATTCGGGTGGGCGTGGCCGGCTTCGGCCTGGCGGGGCGCATTTTTCACGCCGCGGCCATCGACGCCGTGCCTGGCCTGGAGCTGGCCGCGATTGCGCAGCCGAGCCGAACCGCCGCAGCCGCGGCTTATCCCCGGCTGCGCGTCGTTGGCTCCGTGGAAGAGCTGCTGGAGGACCCGAGCATCCGCCTGATCGCGGTCGCCACGCCCAACCGCTCCCACTTTTCCGTCGCCCGCAGTTGCCTCCTCGCCGATCGCGACGTAGTTGTAGACAAGCCCTTCGCGCTGAATTCCGGCGAAGCGGCGGAGTTGATCCGTCTGGCCCGCTCCCGCCGCCGCCTGCTCTCCGTCTACCAGAATCGGCGCTGGGACGGCGACTACCGCACCCTCTGCCGGCTGCTGCATGAGGGCGTCCTGGGGCGGCCGGTCTTCTTTGAGTCCCGCTACGACCGCTTCCGTCCCCAGCCCAATCTGAACCGCTGGCGCGAGAACGGAGAGCCGGGCGGAGGCATTCTGCTCGATCTGGGCCCCCATCTGATCGATCAGGCGCTGAAGTGCTTCGGCCTGCCCGATTCTCTGTGGGCGGACGTGCGCATCGAGCGCGAGGGGGGACGCATCGACGACGCATTCGACATTTGCCTGCGCTACTCGCAAAGCGGCCTGCTTGCCTGGCTGCGGGCCACGGTGGTGGCCCTCGGCCCCGGTCCGCGTTTCACCATCCACGGAACCCGCGGAAGCTTTGTGAAGGGCGGAATGGATCCGCAGGAGGAATTTCTCCGCGCGGGCAATCTATATGCCGCCTCGCCCTGGGGCGCCGATCCGGAAGAGCGCTGGGGCGAGCTTACGCTCGATCGAGACGGCAAACCGGAGAGACGCCGCCTGCCCACGGAGATTGGAGACTATCGCGGTTACTACGCCAACGTGCGGGACGCGCTGCTGGGCCGCGCCGCACTGGAGGTGACGCCGCTCCAGGCCTGGCACACGATGCGTGTGCTGGAAATGGCCGAAGAAAGCAGCGCGCAGCGACGCGAACTTCCCTGCGCCTGGGGCCCCACTCCCTGACGCCGCGGCCGGGACCCCGGCGCCGCCGGAGCCGGCCCTGGCGCCCTGTCTCCCAAGTGCGACACAAAATCCTTGTCCTCTTGAGCGCAGCGAAGGATCTGCTTCTCCAACGATTCCCGCAGAGCAGCCCAGCCAATGCGCCACACTTGAAGTTGGCGGTCAAACGCGCCGAAGCGACGCGCAACGGGACGTGTTCCCGCCAACCGAGATCCTACGGCAGAATCTTCCGCAGGTAGTTGTAGCTCTTCTGAATGCTCTCCATCACCGGAATATCGGTTTCGTCCTGCTCCACGAAGTAGTAGTCGATCTCCAGATGCTGGGCCAGTTTGAGAATGCTCGGCCAGTCGATCGACCCGCTCCCCACTTCGGTAAAGTGCTGCGACTGCCGGCTGGTGTCTGTAGAAGGCGGAAAGCCCGGTTTGCGATCCTTGAGGTGAAGCATGCGCACCCGCTTGCCGAGCCGCCGCAAAAGCTGCACCGGATCCTGCCCCGCCTGCGCCACCCAGTAGCAGTCCATTTCGAAGAAGACCAGTTCGGGATCCGTCTCCTTCAAGAGAATGTCCAGGCCGGTCACGCCGTTGAATTTGTTGAAGACGTCGTCGTGGGTATGGAACGCAACCCGCATCCCCAGATCCCGGGCCTTCCTACCCCACTCGTTCAGCTTGATCGCGCCCTGGTGGTAGGCTTTCTCGGAGACGGGCAGATCGCTGAGCATCATATAGCGCAATCCCACAGCCTTGGCATACTCGAAGCTGGTCGGAAAGGCCCTTTCGTCGAATCCTCCGCTGGGCGTCTTCAGCCCGGCGTCGGCGAAGATCTTCTTCAACTCCGCAGCCGAGTGGCCATAGAGGCTGGGGATCAGCTCCGCCTCTTCGTACCCGATTTCGCGAATCCGTTTGAGAGTCCCGCGCAGGTCGGCCTGGATCTGGCGGCGGACGGTATAGATTTCCAGGCCGATGGGAATGTGCTTCTGCTTCTGGGCCCATGCCTGGGCCAGGGACAGAGCGGGAAGAGCGGAGGAGGTAAGTTCGAGAAAACGGCGGCGGTTCATGGGCATCGAGGCATCCTTCCGGCAGCGTGATTTTTCCGCGCATCCGGCCCCCGGCGGATGTTCGAGGAGAGCTGCGCGGGAACCGGTGCGGGTGGGTGTCTCCGGCGGGAAGCGTTCGCGCCGCCGGTCCGGCCCCCGGCCGGCACGGTTGCCCATCATAGACGCTGGCGCGCCGGAACGCCACCTGCCCGCCGCCGCTTGAGCCCGCAGCTTGCGCCGGCGGTCGGCATGGGCGCGCTTTTTACTTCGCCGTCGTCTTTGCCTCTTTTGCCGCCGCTCTCTTGAAAACCGGTTGAAGCACCAGCGCTTCATTGTGTTCCGCGTCTTTGGCCGCGTAAACCAGCGTCATCGCGGAACGCTTCCGGGCCGCATGGACGAGTTGCGCGATCGCGGTTTCGATCTCCGGAGCCGCCAATTCGGCCCGGTACCGATTGCAGAATTCGAGCCAATGCGCCGGATCGTGATGGAACCACTTCCGCAGTTCCGTGCTGGGCGCAATCTCCTTGGCCCACGCATCCAGCCGCAGATCCGCTTTCTTTACGCCGCGCGGCCAAAGACGGTCCACCAGGACACGAAATCCATCCGCGCTGTCAGGCTCGTCGTAGGCCCGTTTGAGTAGAATCTCCATCGCTCGCAAAACCCCTCCCGAGGATAACGCTGCGCGGGAAGAAGAGCTGCGCAAAACAGAAGGCGGCTGTCGCAGGATTCGTCGATCGGATCGAGTACGCCCGGGAAGCCAGGAGCGCCGAGTCGGCTCGGGCGACGTTGCGGCGCAGTCTCCCTAGCTCGACCGCAGGGAGTCTGCCCCGGGATCCGGTTGAAACACGGATTCACGGATGGTCAAAGATCCCACCATTCGTGCAGAGGGGTCCCCAGGATGCGGGGGTTGGCGCCTCGCCCGGCGCCTTCGTGCGTCTCCTCTACCGGTCTTCTATCTACGGCTGTAGTATAGCGAACGTGCTGGAAACCGTTCGCATTGTGCGTTGGCAACGAAGGTCCCCGGCGATGCGGAGCCGGTCTTCGAGTCGCTGCGAAAGCGATAGGAACGATTTAGCGCTGCGACGACATCCGTATGTAGCGCGGTCATCCGATTCCGCAACGATCGATAGATTCGCATCGGTAGGGTAAAACGAAAATGTCTTTCGTCGAAAGAAACCCGAATGGTCCGAGAGAGGAACGAGGCGCCCTTCGCCTAGGACGACGTTCCCTGGCGGTCTGCATGTCCCTGTTTGCTTTCTTCGGGGGCGTGACCCTCGATGCCGTCTCTTCCGATGATATGGAGAACCTGCAAACAGCCTATGCGCAGGCTGCTTCGACTTCCCCTTTGATCGCTCAGGCGCGTGCGCAGTTGGATGCCGAACTGGCGGGCAAACCGCTGGCTCGCGCGGCGCTGCTTCCGCACATCAATGCCGGCGCCAGCGGAGGTATGAATACCGGCCGTGTCACGGGCTTCGGCGCGCAAACAATTTCCACCGGATATCATTCCGACGTGTTTAGCGCCAGCTTGACCGCGTCCATCTTCGACGGCCAGGCATTCACCGCGATGAAGCAGTCGGACAGTCGCATCCGAGCCAGCGAAGCGGCCTTGGCGTATGCGCAGCAAGTGGTTGCCCTGCAGGTGACGCAGGCTTACTTCGGCATTTTGCAGGCGGAAGCCAACCAGCGCGTGGCGCAGCAGCAAATGGACCTGCTGCAAAGCATCGACGAGCAGACCCGAGCCAGCCTGCGCGTCGGCAGCGGAGACGTTATCTCGGTGCAGGAAACGCAGGCGCAGTTGGATGCGGCAAAGGCCGATTTGATTGCCGCAAACAATGGCGTCACGGTGGCGAAGAACCAGTTGGAACGCCTCACGCACCAGCCTGTTGGATCTATGGAGGACGTCACCATGTTGCAGCCGATGGGCCCGCAGCCGGACACCATCGGACCGTGGCTGGCGGCGGCGCTCAAGAACCAGCCGCTGCTACAGCAGGCGAGAGCCACATTGAAAGTGACTGAGCAACAGGTGGAGTATGCCAGGCGGGCGCGCTGGCCCACGTTGACATTGAGCGGCATCGGCCAGCATGCTGCGGGCACGCTGATTCCGCCCGTGGCCATCGACCAGATTGGCGGCTCGCTGAATTTGTCTATTCCGATTTATGAAGGTGGAGGCACGCGAGCGGAGATCCAGCAGGCAGAGGCAGTTTCCAGGGCTACTCGGGCCAACCTCGCCAGCATTCAGGATCAGGTCAAGCTGGATACGCAAACCGCATTTCAAGATCTTCAGGACAGTGTCGCGCAGTTTCAAGCCACGCAGCAGTCGGTCGATTCCGCGAAAGTATCGATGGATGGCACGCGGAAAGGATACGAAATCGGCAGCCGATCCATTATCGACCTGCTGACAGCAACGACAAATTATGCGGCTGCTCAGCGCAATTACTATCTCGCACTGTACACGCAATTGGTGGCTCGAACGCAACTGAAGGCGGCCGCGGGAGTATTGACGCCGGCGGACATCGATGCCATCAACACTCTGCTGGAAAGCCGTCCTTGAAAGTAGGCAGCGCGGCTGTTTTGCCGGGAGCATGTCCATGATTTCTGTCAAGAAACGCGTTTCGATTCTGGCAATAGTGGCCCTGCTTCTTGCTGCGGGCTTCTTCGGCTGGCGCTGGTTCCAAGAAAATCGTGCTCCCAGCGATTCCATCGCTCTCTATGGCAACGTCGATATTCGCCAGGTACAGCTGGCTTTCAACGACAGCGAGCGGATTGACAAGCTGCTGGTCGATGAAGGCAGCGCCGTCCGCGC
>JAJYZK010000064.1 GCA_021799945.1 Acidobacteriota bacterium | reverse complement strand
AGCCGCGGGAGCGCTGCCGCCTCCGTATTTGGAAATGGTCTCCCCGGGAAGAGACCGGGGCGCTACGACCCACCCCGTCTGCTCCTGCTCCTCGGGTCGATCGCCAGCCCGATCGTCGAATCGGTCGCGGGACCGGGATTGGGTTCGAGACTGGGGTCGATTCTCCGGAATATCCGCCCTAACGGCCCCCGGCTCAGGCGCAGAGGCGTCGTGGCCGGTGTCCGCAGAAGCTTCCGGCGAGGCCTGCGGGCGAAAACCGCGCCGCCGTCCCCGCCGTCCCCGCCAGCGGCGCGTCCCCTCTTCGAACTCCTGCTCGGGGCCACGCCTTCCCTGGGCCGCCGGCGCCGCGCCATCGACGGTCTGAGCCACCCTCGTTTCTCCTGGCTCCTCTGGCTCGCGGCCCTGCTGCTCTTCCCGCCTTCCATTGCCGCTCAGGCGCTCAAAATCGGCCGACTCTTCCTGCTCCTCCAGGAAATCGGTGACATACAGAAACGCGTCTCGCTCCAGTCCGACATCGACGAAGGCCGACTGCATGCCCGGCAGCACACGGGTAACCCGCCCCTTGTAGATCGAACCGGCAAGCGTGTATTCGTTCTCACGCTCGTAGTAGACCTCTGTCAGTTGTTCGTCTTCGATGATGGCCAGCCGCGTCTCGTGGGGCGTGCTGGATATGCAGATTTCCTTCGCCATGCTATTTCTCCCGCCGCCAGAGAAAATCTGGCGGACAGCCGGCGAGGCGAAGTCCAACGGGCAATCGTCCCCGTTTCGGGGGCGCCGGAAAGGATTAGGTGGAGGAGGGGCAGCCTTGGGGGAATCGCCGCCCCCGATGTGTCCCATTCGACCGCAAGATCCTTTCCGGAGAAAGACCCGCTGACCTCCCGTCCGGGAAAGGACGGAGGCTGGAAGATAGAATGGGAAGCATATGCCGGGCGCGCTGGAACTCCAGCGCTTTCCACACGCAAAAACTTTGTGACCGCTTCAGCCTCAGTCCGAGGAGGGCCGTTGACCGTCTTTGCGCGCTCATTCCTGATCCTGTCCGGCGTTGGCGATTTGCCTGGCCGGCCAAAAGTCCTGTTTCGTCTCGAAATCCCCGGGCTGGAAAATCCGGTCTCCACCTGCGGCCGCTCCAACTGAAGCGTTGGCGCTCGACCGGTCCCCCAGATTCCGGGTATTCGCAGTCACACCGTGAACCCCGATCTTTGCCGCTGATATAAATGGATGCCAGCGATTGCGATGCTCGCATCCAGCGAAATTCCGCTACGCCTCCGCCACAAACCGGTGGTCCGCTTCTTCGCCCGCAGCCACGTTCAGTTTACGAACCGGCTCATGCGTATGTTCATCACGATACCCAAAGCCAGAAACGTAAACAAAACGGAGGACCCCCCGTAACTCATGAGCGGCAAAGGGATTCCAGTGACCGGCATGAACCCTATCACCATCCCGACATTGACTGCGATCTGAAAGATGAGCACAGCGACAATGCCCATAATCAGGAAAGTTCCGGGAAGATCCGCAGCAGTCTGAGCGTTTTGAATCAAACGCATCAATATGAGGAAGTATATCAGCAGCACAAAGAGCGCGCCGGCGAAGCCATGTTCCTCGCAAAAGGCCGCGAATATGAAATCGGTGTACGGGATGGGCAGAAAATCGCCCTGGGTCTGCGTGCCCTTCGTCGCTCCCCGTCCCCAGATTCCGCCGTCGCCCACGGCGATCAAGGACTGCTTGACCTGGTAGCCGCTGCCCCGGGGATCGTTTTCCGGACTCAAGAAGCTGGTAAGCCGTTGCTTCTGATAGGGCTTCAACCCCTTGGACCAGACCGGAACAATCAGGGCGGTGGTGGCGAGGGAAAGAATCAGCGCCTGCTTCCAACGCAATCCGCCCAGAAACAGGCCGACGAGGAGCACGGGGACATAGGTAAGCGAGGTTCCCAGGTCAGGCTGTTTCAGCACCAAAAGCATGGGCGCTCCCACCAGCAGCCCCGCCTTCAGAATGTCTCCCCAGGTGAGCTCCTTGCCGGCCAGATTCGAGAAATAGCGCGCCACCGCAACGATAAGAACCAGTTTCACCCATTCCGAAGGCTGAAAATGAATGCCGCCCGGCAGCCGTATCCACCGCCGGGCCCCCAGAACGCGCGAACCGAAGAGCAGCACGGACACCAGGGAAACCATGCAGAAGCCATAGACCCAATGGACGATATCGATCAGCCGGTGATAGTTGATGAGCGAAAACACGAACATGGCGGCCAGCCCGCCAATCAGCCAGCAGATCTGCTTGGTCTGAAAGCCGACGAATTTGGTGTGCAAGGTCGCGCTGTATATTTCGAAAATGCTGATGGTCGAGAGCAGCAGGACCAGACTGAGAAGTAGCCAATCGAAATCGCGAAGTGCAAGATAGCGCCGCATTCTATTCCGTCTCTGGAAGCCTTTACTTCCCGCCGGGGCCTTTCAGTTCAGTTTCCGGCCGGGAGCCTTCGGTTTCGCTCGCCCCCCTGACGAAGGGGTTTTGAGAAAGAAATGCGCTCCCTGTACGCCTGCCGGCGGGGGAACAAGAGAAGCCTGCTGCGCGGGCGCAGCCGAATCGCCATTCCCGCTCCTGGAGGCGGCCCGCGCCAAGTTCGCGGCGGAGGGATCGCCCGACCAGACTGCGCCGACTTCCACCGTGGATGGCGGCGCAGTCTGCCGCAGGTTGTGCTCCAGCCGCCGCTGCTTATCCACGAAGGCCTCGATCACCCGGGCCGCGATGGGCGCCGATTCGTTGCCCCAGCCCCCGTGCTCCCAAAGCACCACCACCACGATATCCGGATTACGGCGGGGCGCGATGCCGACAAACCAGGAATTTGCGCGGGAGGCTACGTCGGCGGAGACCTTCTTCATGCCTGCGCTGTGGCTCACCACCTGAGCCGTCCCGGTCTTCCCCGCGAAATCGATGTTGTCCAGGTGCGCGACACGGGCCGTGCCCCACGCCGAGTTGGTTGCCGCCCACATTCCGTCGGTGATCGTCTCCCAGGACTGGGGATCGATGGGAACCGTCGCGTCGCCCGACCCGGGAAACGAGTCGTACATCGCCTTGCGATAGTCCAGCGGAAGCTCATCGGGGTCAACGACATGCGGGCGCTTGAAGACCCCGCCCGACGCGATGCCGGCGATGGCGCGGGCCAGTTGAATCGGGGTCACCGCGACGGCGCCCTGCCCGATGCCCACCGAGATGGTCTCCCCGGCGTACCACTTCTCATGGAAGGTTCGCAGCTTCCATTCCTCCGAGGGCACGGTGCCGCTCACCTCCCCGGGAAGGTCGATCCCCGTCTTCCGGCCCAGACCCACCTGATGCGCCCAATAGGCGATCTTCTCGATCCCCAGTCTTTCGGCCAGCGTGTAGTAATAGGTGTCGCAGGACATGGGAATCGCGTTGTGGATATCCACCGGGCCATGCCGCTGGTCGCAGGCGAAAAAGTGTCCGTAAAAGGTAGCCCCACCCTGGCAGTTCACTTTGAGATCCTGGGCCACGCCTTCCTTCAACCCCGCCACCGACATGATGATCTTGAAGGTCGAGCCCGGAGCGAGTTGCGCCTGGATGGCCTTCTGCATCAGCGGATGCTGCGGGTCGGTGACCAGCTTGTTCCAGTCGTCCCGTCCGATGCGCACGGAGAATTTGTTCGGATCGAAGCTAGGATGGCTTACCAGGGCCAGAATCTCGCCGGTATGAGGGTCCATGGCCACCAGCGCGCCGTTGCGCGCCCCCATCGCCTCTTCCGCCACCCGTTGCAGGTCCAGATCGATGGTCAGCCTCAGCCCTTGTCCGGGAATCGCCGGCTCCCTCCCCAGCACGCCAACCTGCCGGCCGTGGCTGTCCACGATGATGTCCTCCGACCCGTCCTGCCCACGCAGAATCTGGTCATAGGACTGCTCCACTCCCGAACGGCCGACCACATCGCCGGGCTCGTAGTACGCATAACGCGGATCGTTCAGCATGTCGTCGCTCACTTCGCCGACATAGCCGATCAGATTCGCCGCAAATCCGTTGCGAGGATAGAGGCGGCGCTCTTCGTCGATGGTCTGCAACTCGGGCAGCTCGTTGCGATGCGCTTCGATAAACTCCTCCTCGTCCGGAGTGATGTCCTGCTTGAGCGGGATGGGCTGGTATTTCGGGGCGATCCGATAGCTCTCAATCGCGGACTTCAACTGGTCGACCGTCATGTCCAGTCCACGAGCGATCAGCGGAAGATCGGCCTGAATGTCCCGATTCGGATCGCGGATCAGGAAGCAGGAGACCGACGGATAGTTGTCCACCAGCAGGCGTCCATCCCGGTCGAAGAGCTTGCCGCGCGGAGCCAGTATCGGCACCTTGCGGATGCGATTCTGTTCCGCCAGGCTCCGGTAGGTCTGGGCGCCGACCACCTGCAGCCGCCAGAGCCCGGAAATCAACACCAGCAGCACGGCCAGGATCGCATACTGCACGACCATGAGCTTGTAGGCTGGCAGCTTTTCTTCCCGGGAAATCACCGTAGGTCCCTCTCTGTTGGACTATGCTCGGGCCCTCCAGGACTCAAAGGTCCGAGCCGGGAGTGGATGCGCGCAATGCGACCCTTATTCTCTCCGCCGGATGCGGTCCAGCACGTCGAAGACGAACACTCCGACGATCGCGTTAATCACCGCCTTGATGATCTCCTGCACCCAGTTGGTCTGCAGGTGGAGCGCGAGCATCCGGTGAAGAACGAACAGATAGATAAAAATATTGAGCAGGCTGAAGGCGAAATTGATCAGCAGCCGGGCCCCTGGATTTTCCACGTCGATTTTCACCCCAAGCGAGCCGGCGCAAAAACCCACGACGCATTTGGCGATGCCGTTGATCCCCAGCGGACGGCTGGTAAGCGCATCCTCGATCAGACCGACCAACGCTCCGGTGATGGTTCCCGCGATCGGATTGCGCCAGCCTACGGAAAAATAGATCACGACCAGAAGAGGCAGGTCGATGAGATCGAATTTCGCCACGTAGTGCGGCACATAGGCCTGCAGGAAAATGGCCGTTAGCGGGGTAAGGATCACCACGGCCATGGGGTAGCGCTGGACATCCAGCTCGCGGCGCCGGACTGCGGCCAGCATGGCCATTACTGGGCGGCCCCATTCGCCGGCGCCTTCGCCGGCCTGTTCGCCGGTCGGTCCAGCGGTCGGGCCGCCGGCCCCCCGGAGGCATCTTTGCTTTCGCCGGCTGGCTTCGCGGCGCGCGCGCCCGGCGCATCCGCCCCCGATTGCGGCTTCGGTTTTGCGCCGGCCGTTCCCCTGCTTCCCGCGTCGCCGGCCAAAGGAACAGGCATGACGGTAAAGGGCTTGCCGGGGATCAGGTCCGCCGCCGGCGGCGTCGCGTCAGGCGAATAGCGGTCGGTGTGCAGGGGCGGAGGCGGCTGCGGCGGAGGCGCGACCACCCCGGTGAGCGAGACTGCCTGACTGTCGGCGGCTCCGCCGGCGGCGTTCGGGTTTGGATCGCCGATGCCCGGCAGCCGCTCGGCAAGGATGTCCGAGGCTCTTTGCTGCCGCTCCGCCGCCACGCCCGCCGCTTCACTCTGCGCCAGGTCCCGCCTGTCCTCCGCCGGCATCCGGTCGCTCGTCTGGGTGATGATGAGCAGTTCTTCCAGATGGCCGAGGTTCGCCGCAGGCTTCACCAGGATGTCCATAAATGGAGGATTCTGGGCATCGGGCGCCACGCGGTCCACCACTCCGACGGCCAGCCCCCGAGGAAAGATCTGATCCCCGCCGCTGGTGATCACCCGCTCGCCCGGCTTGACCCGCTCATCGGGAAGCATGTTGATGACCTGCGGTTGGCCCAGCGCATTGCCGCGCAGCACGCCCCGCAGGCGCGTCTCCTCCAGCAGAATCCCCGTCCCGCTGGTCTGATCGGAGATCTCCAGAACCTGCGCCGTATGCGGAAATACGTCCTTCAGTTTGCCCACAATGCCGTCGGGCGTGATCACCGCCATATCCGGCCGCAGGCCGTCGGCGGAGCCCTTGTCGATATACAAAACCCTGGACTGATCGGTCCCCGAAGTGCCGATGATCTGCGCCGGCACGGTGCGGTAGACGTAGTGTTCTTTAAATGCGAGAAGTTGCTGTAAACGCTGGCCCTGGCGCGCATCCTCCAGCAGGGCCGCCTGCTCCAGCCGTAGCCGCGCAATCTGCTCCTGCAACTGCCGATTCTCGCGGCGGGCGCCGCGCAAATCCAGATAGTTGGCCCAGGCGCTGCGAAGGCCCCGGCCGGCGCCTTGGAGGAACTCCTCCGGCGGACTGAAGAGGCCGACGGCCCAGAGGCGGATCAGGCGCACCGGAGGGACGTCCGGCGCTGCGGGATTGGGACGCCGGATCTGCATCGCCAAGCCGATCACCTGGGCCAGCAGCACGCCGACCAGCACCAGAAGATTCTTATATCCGCTCAGAAAGGAGTCCATGGAACTCGCCACTCGCCGGCGCCTGGGCGGGAGACCGATCTGCCGGCGGCGGCGCCTCCTTTGCCGGCTCGCCTCGCGAGCCCTTCACGCCGCTCCGCTCCCAGTCGCAAGCCCCCGTCCATTGGATGAAGCCTCAATCGATTTTGATCTTGCGCAGCAGCCGGAAGTCGCTCAGCATCTTGCCGGTACCCAGAACGACGCTGGCCAGAGGGTCGTCCGCAATCGATACCGGCAATCCGGTCTCCTCGCGGATGCGCTTATCCAGATTCTTGATCAGCGCGCCGCCGCCGGTGAGAACAATGCCGCGGTCGCTGATGTCGGCGCTCAGCTCCGGAGGCGTCCGCTCCAGCGCCACCCGGATCGCGTTCAAGATGGTGGAGATGCACTCCGTGAGGGCCTCGCGGATTTCCCCATCGTCGATGGTGATGGTCTTGGGCACTCCTTCTATGAGGTTTCGGCCCTTGATCTCCATGGTCAGGGGTTTGTCCAGCGGATACGCCGATCCGAGATCGATCTTGATCTGCTCGGCGGTGCGCTCCCCGATGAGCAGGTTGTACTTGCGCTTGAGGTAATTCATGATGGCCTCGTCCATCTGGTTGCCGGCCATGCGCACCGAGCGCGAATAGACGATGCCGGAGAGGGAAATGACGGCGATATCCGTCGTGCCTCCTCCGATATCCACCACCATGTTGCCGCTGGGCTCGGTAATCGGCAGACCGGCCCCGATGGCCGCAACCATGGCCTGCTCCACCAGAAAGACTTCGCTGGCTTTGGCTCGATAGGCGGAGTCCTCCACCGCCCGCTTCTCCACCTGGGTGATCTCGGAAGGCACTCCGATCACAATCCGCGGATGCACCAGCATTTTGCGGTTATGCGCCTTCTGGATGAAGTAATTCAACATCTTTTCGGTAATCTTGAAGTCCGCGATCACGCCATCCTTCATCGGTTTGATGGCTACGATATTTCCCGGAGTCCGGCCCAGCATCTCCTTGGCTTCCTTGCCCACCGCCTCCACTTCCCCGGTATTTTTATTGATGGCGACGATGGAGGGCTCATTCACCACAATGCCCTTGCCGCGCGCGTACACCAAAGTGTTGGCGGTGCCTAAATCGATCGCCAGGTCGCTGGAAAAGACGCTGAACAGCGAGCGCACGCCATGCGCCCGCGAAGATCGCGAATGAAAACCGTTTGAGGACATGGAGACAAGTTGCTTCTTAACGACTGATTTTATTGTACGTCCGCCACTGGGATCCTGTACCGATACTCTTTTGAGTCGTTGCTTTGCCGGTTTGGCTTTGGCCGGACCGCAATCGGAGTTAGCGCATGCGGCGCGCCGCTAGGACGCCGCATCTCTCTTAAGTTATTCTCAGAAAGCCCCGCGCGGATGTTCAGTTAGGGCAGGCGATCATGGCCAGAAAGTGTTACGGCAACTTAATCGGCGGCCGGTGGCTCCCGGCGCGAAGCGGCAAGACGTTTCTCAATCGGAACCCCGCCGACCCCGAAGATGCGATTGGCGAGTTCCAGGCCTCCGGAGCGGAAGACGTGGGTCTGGCGGTCGAAGCCGCCGCAAAGGCCTACCGCTCCTGGCGCGCGGTTCCCGCTCCCCGGCGCGCGGAGATCCTCTTCCGCACCGGAGAGCTCCTGCTGAAGCGGAAGGAGGAGTTCGCGCGGCAGATGACCCGTGAAATGGGCAAAGTGCTCGCGGAGGCGCGGGGCGATGTGCAGGAGGCCATCGATACCGCGTTTTACATGGCTGGTGAGGGGCGCCGCCTGTTCGGCCAGACCACCCCATCGGAGCTGCCCTCCAAGTTCGCCATGTCCGTCCGCATGCCGGTGGGCGTCTGCGGCATGATTACGCCTTGGAACTTCCCCATGGCCATCCCTTCCTGGAAGCTCTTCCCCGCTCTGGTCTGCGGCAATGTCTGCGTCCTCAAGCCGGCGGAGGACACGCCGCTCTCCGCCATCCACCTGGTCGAGACGCTGATGGAGGCGGGACTTCCGGATGGGGTGGCAAACATCGTAACCGGCTTCGGCCCGGATGCCGGCGCGCCGCTGGCCGCGCATCCGGGGGTGCGGGCCGTCTCCTTCACCGGCTCAAGCGAAGTGGGCCGCCTGGTCGGACTGACGGCGGCCGGAGAATTCAAGCCCTGTTCGCTCGAAATGGGCGGCAAGAACGCCATGATCGTTCTGGAGGACGCCAACCTCGACCTGGCCCTCGAAGGCGCGCTCTGGGGCGCCTTTGGCACCACCGGCCAGCGCTGCACGGCGACCAGCCGCATCATCCTGGAGCGCGGCATCGCCGACGAGTTCACGCGCAGACTCGTGCAGCGGGCCGCGGCCCTGCGCGTCGGCAACGGGCTGGACGAGTCCGTCGAAATGGGGCCTCAGATCAACCTGCAGCAGCTTGAGACCAGCGAGCGCTATACTGCAATCGCGAGCCGGGAAGGGGCTCAACTCTTGACCGGCGGAGTCCGCCTCGGCGGAGAACTGGCGAAGGGCTTCTACTTCGCGCCCACCGTGTTTACCGGCGTCCAGCCACAAATGCGGATCGCCCGCGAGGAGGTCTTCGGACCCCTGGTGTCCCTGATCGAATGCGATGGCTTCGAGCAGGCGGTCGAGATTGCGAACGGCATCGACTACGGACTTTCCACGGCTCTCTATTCCCGGGACGTGAACCGGGCTCTCAAGGCGGTGCGCGATCTGGAGGCGGGAATTACCTACATCAACGCGCCGACTATCGGCGCCGAGGTTCATCTGCCCTTCGGCGGCGTCAAGCAAACCGGCAACGGCCACCGCGAGGGCGCCGGGGCCATCGATTTTTATACCGCTTGGAAGTCCGTGTACCTGGATTATTCCGACCGCCTGCAGCGCGCCCAGATTGATACCCCAGATTGATACAAAGGGTTAATCCGGGCGGCCCGCCCGCTCTCATGCCTCCCGCGGCGCGGCGGCGGATCGGCGCACCCTTCGTGCAGAAATGCAACGCTCCCGTGAGATTTCATGCCCATACTGAGACTTATGGCATCGGGTTTGCGCGCGCAGGGATTCGCGCGCAGCCTACCATGAAGACAGCCCCTCATACCGCCGGGGCCATTCTGCGCAGACATCAGGAGCCTCTCCATGATCATTGGCGTGCCCAAGGAATTGAAGGACCACGAAAGCCGCGTGGGGATCACACCGGCCGGCGCAAAGTCTCTGACGGACGCCGGACACAAGGTGCTGGTGGAAACGGGCGCCGGCGAGCTTTCGGCCTTTCCCGATGGGGAGTATCGGGACGCGGGTGCGGAGCTGGTCGACTCGGCCCAACGCGTCTGGGACCGGGCCGACATGGTGGTCAAAGTGAAAGAGCCGGTAGCGGCGGAGTTCGGCCACTTCCGCGAAGGCCTGCTGCTGTTCACTTTTCTGCATCTCGCCCCTCTTCGCGAACTCACCACGGCGCTGTTGGACGCCAAGGTGACCGGCATCGCCTACGAAACCATCAGCGACGGCTTGGGGCGGCTGCCGCTGCTGACCCCGATGTCCGAGGTGGCCGGCAAAATGTCGGTGCAGGTGGGCGCCGCGTATCTGGAAAAAGAGCGCGGCGGCCGGGGGGTGCTGCTGGGAGGCGTGCCGGGAACTCCGCCGGCCAACGTGTGCATCCTGGGCGGCGGAACCGTCGGCGCAAATGCGGCCAAGGTCGCCCTGGGTATGGGCGCCAGCGTCACCCTGGTGGATCTGAACCTGAACCGATTGCGCGAACTGGAGGACATCTTCGCCGGCCGTCTCCGCACTCTGGCGTCCAATGCCTATAACGTTACCCAGGCGGTTCGCGATGCCGACCTGCTGATCGGCGGCGTCCTCATTCCAGGCGCCGCGGCTCCCCGGATCGTCACCCGGCAGATGGTTTCGAACATGAAGAAAGGCGCCGTCGTCGTGGACGTGGCCATCGATCAAGGCGGCTGCATTGAGACCGCTCGCCCCACCACCCACAGCGCCCCGGCCTTCCTGGTGGATGGCGTCGTTCATTACTGCGTGACGAACATGCCCGCCGCCGTTCCGTACACTTCGACGCTGGCCCTCACCAACGCCACTTTCCCTTATGTTCTGCGTCTTGCCCAGCGGGGCATCAAGGCGGCTGCGGCCGCCGATGCGGCGCTGCTGTCCGGAGTGAATACCTACGCCGGAGAGTTGACGAGCCAAGCCGTCGCGCAGTCACAGAATCGCTCCTGGAAATCGGCGCGGAGCTTGCTCGCCTAGGGTCCCGAGTCGGAAGTTCGCATAACAAATGAACTGTCATCCTGAGCAAAGTTTGGCCCGCTTTTGGGCCAAACGGAGTCGAAGGATCTGGGGTTGTTCTGTAACGAATTTCTGATTCGCCACACGAGGGAGTTTGTGGAAAGACGCGCCGAAGCGCCGAGCGAGGCGCCGGCAAGCCCGCCAGATATACCAAAGCCGCCGTACAAAGTGGGGCCGCGGGGTAAATCGGGGCCGCCGGACACGCGGTAGACTTGATGGGTCCGGAACCGGACGACTGGCGGATTCCCTCCGCCGCGGCGGCCGACTCCTGTCGACTCCAGGAGAAGGTTTGAAGGGAGCTAAGCACTCATGAAGACATCGACCGAAGAACTCCGAACCGCGGCTTCCGGCGCTGCGCGGAAAAACACCCGCTTCTGGCATCCCTT
>JAJYZK010000063.1 GCA_021799945.1 Acidobacteriota bacterium | reverse complement strand
AAAACAACCAGCGCCAGGCCATCGCCTTCTTCAGCGCCGATCCCGTTCCGCTATCCGTCGCTCTGGTGATCGATCAAAGCCTTCCGGCGGATTCCATGAAGAAGGTGAACGACAGCCTCGGAGCGATTCCCGGAGCGTTCACCGCCTCCGACGAGATCTCCGTCTTCACGTACGACAACGGCGTCAATAATGAAACGGACTTCACGGCCGCTCTGGGGGCTCGCATTCCGGCTGTTCTGCAGGCTTCCAAAAGGCCCGGGGAATACATGGGGGTGCCGGTGAACGGGGGCCCGCTTTACGCTGGACCGATTATCAACAATCATCCGGTCGACCCCAATCTGGAGCCCCAGCGCGAAAACTCCGGATTTGGCGTGCTGCCCAAAGAGGTGCATACCCTGAACGACGCCATCCTGGCGGCCGGAGCCTCCCTTTCCACCCGGGAGAAGGGCCGGCGGCGCATTGTTTACGTGATCAGCGACGGCAAAGAGTCCCGCAGAAAGGCTACCTTCCGGGAGGTCGTGCATTATTTGCAGGCAAATCAAATCGCCGTCTACGGAACCCTGGTGGGCGATTCCGCCACCTGGGGTCTCGGCTATCTAGACACGATCACGCTGCCTCTGCTGCCGCTCGCGCCCGACAACGTCCTCCCGCGCTATGCGGATCAGACCGGCGGACAGCTCAGCGCGGAGTTCTCCGAGAACGGCATTCAGCGCAGCTTCGCGCAACTGATGGTTCTGGCTCGGACGGAATATACGCTGGGCTTTTACAGCCACCTGCCGCGGCTTGCAGGCAGCTATCGCAGCATCACGGTGGATGTTCTCCGCCCCAACCTGAATGTGGTGGCGGAGAAGGGCTACTACCCCTCGGCGAGCAGCCTGATGCGGTGAGCACGGCTGCGCCGCTCTTCAGGACACATTGCATGGACACATGGAATGGACACATGGAGCGGCGAGGTGGAGGCAACGCTCCGCTTGTTGAAACGGCGATTCATGGGGACATCGTGCAGGGGGCTGCCGGCGGCTGAAGCCGCGCGAAATCCGCGGGACACGCCCGGCGGTCAAGCTGCCGGACTTCTAATCGCTTAACCGCTTTCAAGACATCTTCGGATCCGCAGAGGGATCCGAAGAGATGCGGCTATTTCACTTCGGACGGGATCTCAGGCTTGGTGACGGGAGCGTCCTGCTTCGCAGCATCCGGGACGCCTTTAATGCCGTCTTTGAATCCGCGCAGCCCTTCGCCGAGTCCCTTGCCGAGCTCGGGGAGTTTGCGCGGGCCGAAGATCAACAACGCCACCACCAGGACCACAATCAGATGAGTCGGTGTCAGTAGCTCGCCCATACAGAATTTCTCCTGGCGCCGCCGAAAGGCGGGTACCGCCTTCCACCGCGCCCCGGAACTTTCTCCGGTTTCCCTATTGTCGCACAGCTTGCGCACGCTCCGCCAAGGAGGGCGCCCTGGTGGAAATTGAGGGGAAAAGCGGCTGCATGTCGCACGCCATCGCCAGCCGCGCCAGGGTCCGCATTCGGATCGCAAGCCCCCGGAGACGGGCTGGCCCCCAGACCCCGCATGCCGACCCCGCAGGCCCATCCGCGAGCCGGAGATTTCTTCCGCCTGAGTTCTCGACGATTCGCGGCCCAGGCTCTGAGCGCCCCGGCTCTGACGCGGAGCCCGAAACGATGTATCTTCGGCAATGTATCTTAAGAGCAGATCCTCAGCGCAGAGCAGGGTTGTCCGGAGGTTTTAGTTGAAGGGAATTCGTGTTGCCGCTTGGAAGTGGGGACTGGTGACGATCATCCTGGGCATTGGCTGCGCGCCGCACCGAGCCGCCCGGGCCCAATCGGTTCCTCCGGCCAGGACAGTGCAGGAAACGCCGCAGTTGGAGAACCAGACGCTGCAGATGATCACGTATGACAACAAATACGAATTTTACGGCGGCCTCGCTTCCTCGCATTTCAACTCCGGCCCCGCTCTCGTCGCCGGGACCAATTTAGGCGGCTTTGATGTGCAGGGGACGGAATGGCGCGGCCCCCGGTGGGGGGCGACAGCGAATTTTCGGGGCTATTACGGCACGCAGGGCGTGGTCCCCAACCGGTACGGCATCCGCGGTCCTTTCGTGTACGAGTATCAGGCCATGGGCGGACTGACGAGGAGGGGGCCGCACAATGAACACGTGGCGGTTGATTTTCATTGTCTGCTCGGAGGGGTGTACGGGGTTTTCAACTCCGCCCTGTGGGCTCCCGGGTTCTTCAACCTTAAGCCGGGGCAATTTGGCATGTTCAACAATGGGGCGGCCTTTGCCACCGCTATCGGCGGCTCGCTGGATCTGAACCGCTCCGCGCACCTTGCCCTGCGCGTGTCTCCGGATTACCTGCTTACCCGCTTCAAGGAAGTCAACCAGAACGAATTCGCCATCTCGGTGGGCATTCTTTACCGTTTCAAAAAGCAGCGCAAAGGCATCACTGTGACGCCGGCGGCGCATTAGGGCCTGTTCCCGCTACCCGGGCGAGCAACGTTGCGAGCGAAAATCGGGGCAGACGAGGCGGAGGCCGCAGGCTGTGGCAGGCCCCCAGTCAAGGCCGACAACGAAGGATGGCCCGATTTTCGCCGCAACCCGAAGGGACGGGGCGGATTTTCCCGACTGCTTTGTCGCTCGTCGCTAAAATGTCCCGACATTTGCCACTCCTCGCTTCGCGCATTCAGCAAAATCCGCTCCCGTCGCTGCCGTCCGGGTAGCGTGAACAGGCCCTAAGACCTGTCTTGCGAGTCGGCCCGGGAATGCGCCCTGGAGCTTATTAATTCAATGGAGCTTAAGGCCGGCCGCCCAGTGTCCATTTGGGCGACCAATCCGTATTCGCCAGCCAGGCCATCGGCGGCTCCATGGCGGCAATGGCGAAATCCAGATGGGGAAAATCGATCCGGCTCAGATCGTCGCTCGGCTGGTGATAATCCCGATGCAGGCCGAAGCTGGAGATGGTCTGCGCGACGACGCCGCGCCGGGCGAGGTCGTAGTTGTCGGAACGCCGGAAAAAATACTGCTCGGGATGAGGATCGGGGATGAGCGGCGCTCCATGGCGCACAAGCGCCGCTCCCAGGTCGCTCCTACGGTATCCGCTGAGCCAGAGACTCGCTCGGGCCAGGGGGTCGGGCCGGCCGATCATTTCAAATTCCAGGTTGGCGACGATCTTGTCCAGCGCAAAGGGCGGATGGTCGAAGAAATACCGGCTGCCCAAGCCTCCCAACTCCTCCGAACCGAAGAGGACGAAGGCCACGGTGCGGCGCGGCCGTTTGGCTCGCGAAAGCATCCGGGCCAGCTCGATCACCGCGGTTGTGCCCGAGGCATCGTCGTCGGCGCCGTTGTAGATACTGTCGCCATGGATTGCCGGACCGACGCCCAAATGATCCAGATGCGCGGTGATCAGGACGATCTGGCTCCGCAGCTTGGGGTCGGCGCCAGGCAGAATTCCCACTACGTTCGAGGTCTGGTTCCGGGGCGCAGCTTCAAAGCCGCGCAGCTCCGTCACGGCATAGGCGGGCAGCGGGTTCGGAAGCGGGACCCGCTGGATAAACCCATCGAAAACAAAGCCGTCGGCGCGGTCCGGACCGCCGCCCGGAGCGCCGCCCGGCTCAAGGCCGAATCCCTCGAAGAGCGAAGCGGCGTAGAGCGCGGCCAGTCCTTCGTCCCGTGTCGCGCTGCCGCGTCCGCGGAGTTCGTCCGAGGCCAGATACGACATCTCACCCCGGATGCAGGGCGAACAGACCGGAGGAAGCTTCGGGGCGGCGGAGGTCTGGCCGCCGAGCACGGTCCGAGCCGCGCCGAGCACGGCGAGGCCCGCCGCCGAATGCAGAAGCAGAACCAGCGACAATCCGCTCGGCGGCAACCTGACGGGCCGGCGCATAGGGCGAAGTATAATCGAGGAGCGCCGAAGCCCCTTCCGGCTCTGTTCGGAAGTCCGTGGTCAGGTGGGAACCGTGGTCCAGATTCGGTCGTGGCGTTTCCGCCGCCCTGTCGATCGGCGCCGAAGGGTGGCAGCGCCCCCCCCGCGGCCGGGATGGCCGGCAATTGCCCGCTTCGCGTGAGCGGCGACGGCCCGCAAGCCGTCAAGTCTCATTGAATCCGCAGAGCGACTCCGCTCAGTCTGTGAAATCGGGAGCGAAGTAAAAAGTTCTATGCCAGGGGACTCGATCCGGCCTTATCTGCTGCCTGCTGTCGCCGCTCTCCTTCTAATGGCCGGATTATGTGGCTGCAAGGGTTTCTTCCCTCCCCAAAACAACAGCGGCAGCAGCGGCAGCAGCGGTAACGGCGGATCCGGTTTCGGCGGCGACGCGATTTACGTCGGCAATGCGAGCAACGGCTATCTTGCGGGCTTCGCCGTGGCCTCCAACGGCGACCTTTCCGTGCTCAATAACTCCCCGTACAACAATGGGGTGGTGGCTACCTGCCTGACCGTTACTCCGGGCAACGGGTATCTTTATGTGGGCACGGCGACCGGCATCTACGTCTATGCGATCAACAGCGACGGCTCCATCTCGGTGCTCAATGGAGGCAGCCCGGTGGCGATGGACGTGATCCCGACGGCCATGCAAGTGGATTACACGGGTAACTACCTGTTGGCGGCGGGCATCGGGGTGGCGGCGGAATCGCAGGCCATTGGCATTTATCAGATCACCCCATCCACGGGTCTGCTCACCGCCTTGAACGGTTCGCCTCTCGGCCTTTACACCGGACTTTCCGGGAACCCGACTCTGGTGGCGCCCACGGCCATGCTCATCACCCCGAACAACAGCATTGTCTACGTGTCCATGGGAACGCTGGGAGTGCAAGTGCTGACCCTGGCCCCCGGGGGCGGCCTGAGCACCGGCGTCGGCCCCGCCATCCTGTCGCCTGCGATCAATTCCGTCAGTCCTTCCGACCAGGGGTTGGCCAGCGATCCGAACTCCAGGTTCCTCTTTGTAGCGGAGGTGAATACCGGATTGCGCGTTCTCGATATCGGGAACGCCGGCGCCCTCTCGGAGATCGCCGGATCGCCGTACCCGGTTGGGACGGGCCCAACCGGCGTAATCCTGGATCCTACGGGGAGCTACGTCTATGTGGCCAACAAGGGCAGCGGTACGATCAGCGGATTCACTCTCAACGCCACCTCCGGTCAGCTCCAGCCGATTGCTGGCTCGCCCTTCAACTCCGGTGGCCAGCTTCCGATCGAGATGGTTACGGACAATTCCAAAAAATTCCTGGCGGTAATCAACTCCGGATCGAACGGAACGGGCGGAAATAACGACCTGCAGCTTTTCAGCTTCGACGCGACGACGCCGGGAAAACTGGATCCCGGCTCCACGGCCAGCACGGGAACGGATCCAACCAATCCGTCCAGCCTGGCGGCAACAAATTAGCCATCGGCTCGTCTCATGAGAGCGCCGGTTTGCCGCGTTGTGAAACAAATTTCCAACCCGGGGAGCCGATGGGCAGGAAGGCCCGCGCACCGAAAGGCGCTCGCCCGAACCGCAAAGTCGACGATATAGACAATAAGAAGCGATGATCGAATTGTGGGACATGAATATCTGCCTCGATATGCCTTCCGTTTACCGCCGTTTCCGCGTCGCCCGCTCACGCCTTGCTCTTCGATATACGGCGTCGGCGATTCTTCCGCTGGTGCTGGCCGGATGCAGCCACTGGCGCCATGCCCAGAAGCCCGACTTGGTCTACGTGGTGGCGAAGCAGACTTATCTTCGAGACAGGGTGGCCGCGGTCTCCACCCGAGTGGCGCTGGTTTCCAACGGGGAGACGCTGCAAGTCGTCCAACGCGGCCGGCGCTTCCTGCAAGTGAAAACCGGCAGAGGAGAAGAGGGCTGGATTGAAGATCACCTGGTGATCGATCAGGCTGCCTATGACCGGTTTCTGGCGCTCCGAAGCGAGCACCGGGAGGATCCCGTCGTGGCCACCGCGCTCTTGCGGGACGACCTCTACCTTCACCTGAAACCGGGGCGGGAATCGGCGCGCTTCTACCTGCTTCCCGAAAATGAGAAATTGCAGTTGCTGCGCCGCGCGTCCACCCCCAAGCCTGTCACGCCGCAATCCATTCTGGTGACCTCTCCGGCGGCCAAAAAGAAGGCGGCGCCCGGTAAAGCGGGCGCGCCCCCGGCCGTTCCCATGGAAGATTGGTGGCTGGTGCGGGATAGCAAGGGTCAAGTGGGATGGCTGCTCGCCCGCATGATGGATGTGGATGTCCCCGATGAGATTGCCGGCTACGGCGAAGGCCAGAAGATCGTGGGGGCTTACATCTTGACTCGGGTGCGCGATGCCCAATCCGATCTTCCCGACCGGATGGTCCCGGAATATGTGACCGTGTTCAATGCCTACCAGGAGGGGTTGCCCTACGACTTCAATCAATTGCGCGTCTTCACCTGGAACGCGAAGAAGCATCGGTATGAAACCGCGTTTCGCGAGCGCAACTTCGAGGGGTACTTCCCGGTAACGGTCGGGCAGAGCAGGATCGGCGCCGGGCCGGCTCTGCCGGAATTCTCCATTGGCGTCGCCGTCACCCAGGCGGGCTCGCAAAAGGTAGTGAAGCTTGACTACGGGATGGACGGGGTGATCGTGAAGCAGATCACGCCGCTGTCGCCGGGCGAGACCCTGGTGCATCCGTTGCCGGAGGAAAAGCGCCTCCATCCGGCTGCGGCGAAAAAGAAGACGCGGACCGGCTGAGCTTATTGCCAGCCCGGCCACGCTCGCCGGCCCGGCCGCCGCTTCGGCGCGTTGTCCAAGCTAACCCAAAAAGCGCTGCACGGCGGCGACCACGGTCTCCTGTTCGGCCGGAGTGAGCTGCGGAAACATGGGCAGGGCAAGCACCTCCCGCGCCGCTCGCTCGCTCTCCGGAAAGGCTCCGCGCCCGTATCCAAGTCCGCTGAGGGCCTGCTGCAGATGCAGGGGCAGCGGATAATAAATCTCCGAGCTGACTTCCTGGGACTTGAGGAACTCTTTCAGCTCATCCCTGCGGCGAACCCGGATCACGTACTGGTGGAAGATATGCTCCGCCTTGGGGTGGACCTTCGGCGGCACGACGCCGCGTTCGGGATAGGGTCCCCTTTCGGCGATGCCGGCGCGCTCCAGCAGCGATCCATAGTTCGAAGCCAGAACCCGGCGCCTCCGGTTCCATTCGTCGAGAAAGCGCAGCTTGGCCAGCAGGACGGCGGCCTGCAGCGTGTCCATGCGGCTGCAGGCGCCGAGTTCGTCGTGGTAATACCGCTTCCGCATCCCATGCGTGCGCAGCATGCGGAGGCGTTCGGCGACCTCCTCCGACGAGGTGGTGACCATGCCCGCGTCCCCGGCGGCCCCAAGATTTTTGGTGGGATAAAAGCTGAATGCGGAGACGTCCGCAAGAGAGCCGGCCGGCCGGCCATCCCAGCGCGCGCCGAAGGCTTGGGCGGCATCTTCAATCAGGACCATCGAGGACCCCGCCGGGCCGCCAGCCGAATATTCCTGCCGAATTGCGTGCAGCCGGTCCCAATCCGCCGTCTGCCCATAGAGATCCACGGCAAGAATGGCTCGCGCTCCCCCTTTGCCCGCCGAATTGAGGCCCCGGCGAACCGCCTCCGGATCCAGGTTGAAGGTCTCCGGCTCGATATCGGCCAGGATGGGCCTGGCCCCCGCGCGGAGGATCGAGGAGACGCTCGCAAAGAAACTGAACGGCGTCGTAACGACCGCATCCCCGGCGCCGATGCGGCAGGCGGTCAGCGCCAGCCACAGGGCATCGGTGCCCGAGGCGCACCCCACGGCATGCGAGACCCCGCAGCGGAGCGCGGCGACGCGTTCGAACTCCACGGTCTGCGCGCCCAGGATAAAGTTCTGCCTGGAAAAGACCTCCCGGGTGGCGGTCGCCAGAAGCTCGCCGACCTCTTCGTATTCCCGGGCAAGATCCAGAATGGGAACCCCGCTGCGGGGGGGAGGAGTGCGATCGGACTGGGCGGAGGCCGGCGAGGAGCGGGTTGCAGTTGACTCCGGCTCCGAACCGGATGGGCCCGGGAGGTGCTCGGCCGCTTCCACGATTCACATCGTAGCATCGGAGATCGAACAGAAACCTGGATGCTCAGCGCAGCATCTCAAGCGGTAACCGTGAAGCCGAAGGCCTCCAAGCTGGACCGCGAGGCGCGGGGATGGGAGATGCGGGACCGAACAGGGCGGTTCGGCGCCGAGCAGCATGGGGGATGCGTCTGGATTCTGCGCAAAACCCGCGAGAGTTGTAGACTCGCACATACAGGATTCGGAGGGCGCTCGGACCAGAATCGGGCCCGGACGCCGTTCATTTGATGAACTTCACATTTTCAGAACATTGCAACAATGGGAGATCGGCACATGGAGAACAAGCCGGCACAAAACATTCAGGATACCTTCCTCAACACGGTCCGCAAGGATAAAACTCCCATCACCATCTACTTGGTGAGCGGGGTGAAGCTTACGGGAAAGATCCGATCGTTCGACAAGTATTCCGTGCTGCTGGAGAACAATAGCCAGGAGCAACTGATCTTCAAACATGCAATTTCGACGGTGGTGAGCACACGGTCCGTGTTGCATGGCGAGCACCGGCCCGGTCCCGTCGGGGCGCCCGCTCCGTCGGGTCAGGCTGCGATCGCGGCGGGGGGCTCCATCGCTCGTTCGGCGGACGCCTCCCTGGAAACATAGCTCCGGCGCCGCATTGAGGAGCACGGAGTTGGTTGCGGAGAGGGTTTTGTTGGCGGGCGTGGAGTTTCGCGGCCGCTCCAGGTCCCTGTTGCGCTCGGCCGCGCTGGCGCGCGGTCTGGCGCTACCGGCTTCGGACATCTCTCCGGATGCGGTCGCGGGCCGAGACCTGGATCGAGACCTGGATGCGAATTTCGACGAACTCCGGGAATTGGCGCGAAGCGCGGGCGCGGAGATTGTAGCCGAGGTCACGCAGCGGAGGCCGTATCCAGATCCGGCAACTCTGATCGGCAGGGGCAAACTCGAAGAAATTTCTGCTGTCGCAGCTTCCTCCGGCGCTTCACTTATCCTGTTCGGACACGACCTGACGCCGACACAACTGCGCAACCTGGAGCGGGCTCTCCCCGTCCGGGTTGTGGACCGGACCCAGTTAATTCTGGATATCTTCGCCCGTCACGCGCGCAGCCGGGAGGGCCACCTCCAGGTGGAGTTGGCGCAGTTGGAATATATGCTGCCCCGGCTGACTGGACGCGGGGCCGCCATGTCCCAGTTGGGGGGCGGAATTGGAACGCGAGGCCCGGGCGAGACGCAGCTGGAAACCGACCGGCGGAAGATCCAACGCCGTCTTGTGCAGCTCAAGCGGGAGCTGGAGGCTGTTCGTCGCACGCGCACGCAGCAGCGGCAGAGACGCGAGTCGGTCCCCACCTCCACCGTGGCGCTGGTGGGCTACACCAACGCCGGGAAGAGCACCCTGTTCAATCGCATCACGGATTCGGGTGTCCTCACCTCCTCCCGCATGTTCTCTACGCTCGATCCCAAGCTGCGCGCACTCATCCTGCCTTCCCGGCGGAAGGCTTTGGTCTCCGACACCGTGGGCTTCATTCAAGATCTGCCGCATACGCTGATCACCTCGTTTCGCGCCACTCTGGAAGAGGTCCAGAGCGCAGAACTGCTGCTCCACGTGCAGGACGCGGCCAGCCCGCTTTGCGAGCTGCGAAAGAGGGAGGTCGAGAAGGTTTTGGGCGAGCTCGGGGTCGCGGATAAGCCGCAGATCGAGGTGATGAATAAGGTCGATTTGATCGCCGCCGAAGAGCGCGCAGGCTGGCTGGCCGAGGACTGCCGCGTGGCTATATCGGCGCGGACGGGAGAGGGCGTCGAGCAGCTTCTGGAGGCCATCGATCGAAAGCTGACGCTGGACCCCATCGTCGAGCGGCAATTCCTCATCTCGCAGCAGGAGGGGTCGGTTCTGGCGGCGTTGGAAGCCGGGGCGCAGATCTGCGGCCGGGAGTTTATCGGAGAGTCTGTGCGCCTGGTGGCCCGGGGGCCGGCGTCGCTTCTGGGACGCTACCGCCGCTATCAAGAGAAGGCGGGCCGGGAGGAACGGAACCCGAAGTCGGTAAGCCGGAGGGATCTGAGACCAAGCCAGGCGAGTGGGCCAGAAACTAGAGGCGGGCTGGAAGAAGGGGAGCGGTGAGACGTCCCGAAATTCCAGCCCGCCTGACCCGGGAGTGGGTCGGGATGTAGAAATATTCTCCCCCCGGGGACAGCGCGCGTCAATTGAAAATGCGCAGCCGTACCCGCGGTCCTACCCACAGTGGGCGCCGGCCAGGGCCGGCAAATGGGCCGGTAAATCGGGCGCTCGGAGCTACGGAGGCGGCGAGTTGCGCCCGCGGGCTACGGCCGGCGACGGCATTCGGCCCTACGAAACCCGGACCGGGCAAGGGAGCACGGGATAAAATTGGCAATTGACACTTAAAATTCGCCTCTGTTAAAAATCAGGAGCCCGCTAGGTTTCCGAGTCGTTCCTCGCGCAGAATCAACCGCTTATAATCGAAATAAAGCTCATTCGCCCAGATGGACGAAACTCTGCACCAACTCGCGGGACTCCTGATCGGCGCCGTGCCGACGATCGTCCTTTTCTTAATCTTCGTTATTTTCTATCGATTCGTGGTCTATGGACCCCTGATGCGGGTGCTGGACCGGCGGCGGGAGCGCACCGAAGGGGCCATCGAGCAGGCGCAGGCGGCCATTGCGGCGGCGGAGGCCAAGACGCAGGAGTATGAGGCCAGGCTGCGCGCCGCGCGGGCCGAAATCTTCGGCGCCCGGCAGCAGAAGCTGCACGTCTGGAATCGCGAACGCGAAGCCGCCATCGCCGAGGCGCAGCAAGCGGCCAACCGGCGCATTGCGGAGGGCAAATCGGCGTTGCAGGCCGAGTCCGAGGCTGCTCGCCGCAGGGTGCAGGCCGCCGCGGACGATTTGGCCGAGCGGGTATTGCGGGCGATCCTCCCCTCCGGAGCGTCTCCACTAGGGAGTGCGCATTGAAGCGCCTCCCGCTCACCGGTCGTTTTTCTCCAGCTTCGCTTGCGGGGCTGTCGCTCTGCCTTTTTCTGCTGGCCGCGGCGCCGGCCCCAGGCCGGGCGCAGGAGAGAGCGG
>JAJYZK010000062.1 GCA_021799945.1 Acidobacteriota bacterium | reverse complement strand
GGCGCGGCGGATGGTGGAGAGCCGGTGCGCGATCACGAAGGTGGTGCGGCCCTGCATCAGGTAGCTCAGGCCGTTCTGGATCATCGCCTCCGATTCGGAATCGAGCGACGATGTCGCCTCATCGAGAATGAGAATGCGCGGGTCGGCCAGGATCGCGCGGGCGATCGACAACCGCTGCCGCTGGCCGCCGGAGAGCTTGACGCCGCGCTCGCCGACCAAGGTGTCGTAGCCTTCCTTGAAGCGCTCCGCGAATTCGTCCACGCGGGCGATGGCGCAGGCGGAGTAAAACCGCTCTTCCCCGGCATCCGGGCGGGAAAAGAGCACGTTTTCGCGGATCGTCCCATCGAAGAGGAACGACTCCTGCAGCACGACGCCAAGCTGGCTCCGGTAGCTGTCCAGCCGAACCGCGGCCAGGTCCACCCCATCCACCGTCACCAGGCCGCTCAGCGGCTGGTGGAAGGCGCAGATCAGGCTGATGATCGTGGACTTGCCCGATCCGGAAGATCCCACCAGCGCGGTCACCGAGCCGGGGCGGGCCTCAAACGAGACGCCGTGCAGCACCGGCTTGCCCGGATCATAGGCGAAGGTCACCTGGTCGAAGCGAACGTCGCCGTGAATCTGGCCCAGAGATAGCGTGCGGCCGGGTTCTTCGTCTTCCGGCCGCTCGGCCAGAATCTCGCTGGTGCGGTCCAGGCCGGCGATGGCCTCGGTCAACTGGGTGCCCACGTTCACCACCTGAAATACGGGGGCGATCATGAAGGCCAGGAACATGGTGTAGGTGACGTAGTCGCCGAGCGTGATCCTTCCCGCCAACTGCTGCCTCGCGCCCAGAAACATGACGGTCGAGCCGACGATGCCGAGAATGAGCGTGGAGGCCAGCGACAGCAGGGAGGTAGCGGTGAGCGAGCGGACGACATTCCGATATAGGCGTTCCGCGCCCTGGGCGAAAACTCCCGCCTCCCGCTCTTCCGCGTGATAGCCCTTGACCACGCGGACCCCGCCCAGCGACTCGGTCAGCCGGCCGGAGACCTCCGCGTTGATGCGTCCGCGCTCCCGGAAGATGGGGCGGATCACCTTGAAGGCCCTGCGCAGCACCAGCACGAAGATCAGGATGAAGGTGAAGGCGGCCAGGGTAATCTCCGCGCTGATGCGCAGCAGGATGAAGAATGCGACAATCGCGGTTACGATGCCGCCCAGGAAGTCCACCAGGCCCGTCCCGATCAGGTTCCGCACCCCCTCCACATCGGTCATGATGCGGGAGACGAGGTTGCCGGTGCGGGTGGCGTCGTAGAAGCTCACCGAAAGGCGGCCGATGTGCCGCTGCACCTGCATGCGCAGGTCGGCGATGAGCCGTTGCGCCGCCTTGGAGAGCAATTGCGTGAGAGAAAACGAGGTGAGAGCCTGAACGGCCGTGGCCAGCAGCACCGCGGCGATAATCTGGGGCAGCTTGCCCGGCTGATGCTTGCGAATTACGACATCGATGAGCGGCTTGGAGGCGGCGGGCAGCACCAGGCCCGCCAGGCGATTGACGATCATCAGGACCAAGCCGCCGGCAAGCAGCCACCTGCGGGGCCGAACGATCGTCCAAATTTCGGGGATGACCTTTCGGAGCTTGGGCTTGTCCGGGGGCGCCCCCGAACCATGGTCGCCATGGTGACCGCCGGATCCGCGCCCCGCGCCGCGCATTCCCGTTTCGGCGCGCAGCGCCAAGCCGGCCCCCGCGCTGGATCGAATGCTCAAATCCGTCTCCCGGCGGCGGTCGTATCCGGAGCCATCAGACCCGGACGCGCCGGGCAGCCACGAAGGAGCGCACGCACAACACTACAAAGATGAGCAATAGCCCCGCCATGGCTGCTTTTTCTTGCTCCGCGATCGGCCGGACAATGGTTTGGCCCATGAGTTCCCCAGCCACCTTGACGATGGACCATCCTGTTCCCAAAAAGCCCAGCAGCCCGATCGTCACGGCGATGTGCATGAAAAGCATGCGCCGCTTCGGATTCTCCGTCTTGGCCAGCCAGCCGAAGATCACCAGCAGAATTCCGACTCCGGCCGGGATGAGGGAGGTGGGGTGGACATGGCCGGTGAAGGCAAAATAGGCCAAGCCAAGCAGAATGAGAACGCTGCCGAAGTATGCGGTGACCTTGGCCATGAGTGTAGGGCTCCTTCCGGCCGTTTTCCCGATGAGATGGATCCAGTGTATCCGGACAGCGCATCCCGGCGCCGGGCGGCGGGCCGGATGGCATGCGCCACGATCCGCCCGGCAGGCTCGGAGGTCTGGCCCGGCGAGAGCTTCACTTGCCCAGCGACAGTTTCAATTGATGGATCGCCTCCTCCGGACTCCAGTCATTGGTCGGGTACCAGCGAAAAACGGTCCCGTCCGGAGCGATCGCCACTGTAGAGAGGGAATGGGTGAGGGTTCCGTCTGCCGCCTGGCTCACGCCCACGTCGAAAAACTTCTCTACCTCCGGCAACTCCGCCTTGGGCGCCACGGCAAAGTCCCAGTGCGCGAAGACCCCGGGCGCCGATTTGCCCGCGTACTCCTCGCCATAGGCCCGCAGGACCTTCGGTGTATCGTGGTCCGGGTCAAAGCTGACGCTGAGCAGATGCGTGCGCCTGTACAGGGAGGGGTCGGCGGCCATCTCGCGGTCGATTTGCGCGAAATTGCGGCTCATGCGAATGCAATAATCGGGCAGCGGGCAGCGCGTATACACAAAGGTGAGGAGCACGGCCTTGCCCCGAAACTGCTCCAGGCGAACCATCCTGCCGCTCTGGTTCAGGAAGTGAAAGTCCGGAACCGGCTCGCCCGGCTTCAACTCGTTATAGACCATCTTCGGCTTGTAGTCCGGCTGGGCCTGTGCGCTGACCACGATCTGGTCCAGCAGAGTCGCTCCGGTGTCGGAAACCCGCAGGCGCGCGACAATGTGGTCGCCGGGGTGCAACTCGCCGGCGATGTTCGGCTGGGCCAGCGTGTAGGGCATGATCATGGCCCCCATAAAGCCGGGAATCTCCTCGGAATCGATGGAGACTTCGCCCGTGGCCGGGCTGCTGGAGACCACCACGCCCTTCAATTGGTAGACCTGCACATTGCCGGAAAGCGCCGCGGGCTTTTCTGCGCCCGCGGTCGCCGCCCGCCTGCAGCCGCAGACCCCCAACAAACCGGCCGCGCCAAGCAGCAGCGCCACGAGCGCCCGATTATAGGCCATAAGACCTCCTGCTTTTATCCTATATAGCCGGGGCCGGATAGTCTGGGCCGGCGCGCGCCGGGCTGCCGCCGCAGCCTCCGCACAACGGCGGCGCTTACCGCCGTTTCCGCCAAGGGGTTACGATTCTCATACGTGGAGCCATTGCGTCATTGTCCGGCGAGAGAGATTCGATCATTCTGGAATGCAATGCGCTCCCGTTCTCGCAACGGGACGGGAAAAGGCGGGAACGGGCCGGGATGTTCGGGCGGATTCTCCTAGCGACGGCAGTGCTCGGCTGGGCGGCGGCGCCGCCGGCCTCCGCGCAGAGTGCTCCCGCCGCGGCGCAGTTGTTTCCTTGGCAGGCCGCGGCGGAGTCCGCCGGTCCGGGTTACGGCCGCGTTTCCCTGCTGGCGTCCGACCCGACCACCTTTGAATCGAGGGAAGAACCGCCCGGGCGGCTGTTCGAATCGCAGCAACCGGAGATCAAATTCAAGCTCAGCGATCTGATGGAGACGCTGCGCGACTCGCGGCACGAAGGATGGGTAACGGCGGCGTACCCCGATCCGAAAACGGGCCGGCCCCTGATCGGCGCGGGCTTCAGCCTCGATCTACCGGAAAGGCAACATCCGCAGCTCGATCCACTCAACCCCCATCCCTTTCTCGAACCCTCGTCGGCGGAGCTCTGGCAGGCCGCTGGACTCGCCCCGCAACGGCTGGAGGAAATCCTCGATCGGTTCGACCGGAATTCCCGGCTGTGGAGCCGGAGAACATACCAGCAAATGATTTTGCGCCACTCCCTGGCGCCCCAGATCACTGACGGGGAAGCCATGAGCCTGCTGCGCATCTCGGCCCTGCAAGCTGTGTATAACGCCCGGGCCTATTGCCGCCGCTTCGACGCCTTGAGCGGGCCCCAACAGATGGCCGTCAGCGAGCTGGTCTTTCAAATGGGGGTCAATCTGGAGGAATTCGTTCAGTTTCTGGATGTGATCAATGCCGATGGCCCGTCCGGTGAGGGAGCGGAGCATTGGAGAGACGTCCAGCGTTCTTTGATGGAAAGCCAATGGGCCAAGCGTTATCGCGACCGCGCCTCCACGGTGATCGCGATGTTCGATCCGGGTTATCCGGACAATCCCGTCGCGGCGGAGCGACGGGTCCAGGCAACCCTGCGCCCAGCGGTCCTCCACCGGAACAGGCGCCGCTCCAGAGGCCGGATGCGCAGGGTCGCCTACTCCCGGAATTCCGCCCGTGCGCGGCAAAGCCGCGGGAGACACTCCCGCCATGGACGGCGGCGGCGCGGTCTGGCGTAACCTCCTGGGGACCCAGAAGGTTTGCGCCGCCTCAGAAGTGGAAGCGGTAGCGCATTTCTCCGTAAATCTGCCGCGGCTCGTTGTAATGAAAGCCTCCAAAGGTGAGGCTGTTGTCCAGCAGCACGCGGGTATTCGACACGTTATCGGCGTTCAGCGCGAGGGTGAAGTTCTTTCCCACGGTTTTGCCGGCGGAAATCGCCGCGCTTGGATGTCCGGGCAGATAGGCGCCCCTGTACGGAGACGGTGGCGCGGTGTAACCGTTGGCGAAACCCGATCCGTAATAGAAGTTGAACGATGCGTAGGTCTGGTGCGGTAGATTGCCATTCAGGCCGACGTTCAGCGTATCGCGCTGATCGTGGTCCAGGGGCGAGTATCCGGGGGGAACGGCGCAGTTCTGCGGATTGGGCGACTGGCAGATCAGGCCGCCGGTGATCGCGCCGATTTGCTGCGCGAGCTGGTTGGAATAGGCTAAATGGAGCTGGCCGTATCTCCACAGGCTGGGCGAACGCAGGGTGAGCTCCCAGGCCTGAATGCGCGCCCCCGCGATGGTGACGGGAATAAAGATGCTCGACTCGCCGATGTTGCTGTGATCCAGAAAATTCCGCGCTCGGGTCTCGAAGGTGTCCGCATCGAGCAGCCAGCCGCGGAAGGGAATCTGCAGACCGAATTGATGTTCCTCGTCCCGTTCTCCGTGCAGGGGAACGAAACTCGTCTGCGCGCCGTGGGCGTAGGCCAGCAGCGGCCCGGAGACGGTGGTGAGGGGCGGCGGCTGATAGAAGCGACCGTAGAATCCGCGCAACACCCAGTGCAGCCAGGGAAGCTGCAGCGCCGCGCCAATCCTCGGGTAGACGGCGTTTTCCGCGATCGCGCCGGCAAAATGGGACTGCCTCTCGCCGCCGATCAGCGTGAGCCACCGGACGGGGCGGTAGTTGTCTTCGATGTATAGCTCCTCCACTCCTCCCGCGACGTTCTCGGGCTGAGAGAAATTTTGCGCGCTGTCGTTGGGAAACGTGGCTCCGAACAGGTCGCCCTCCTGCTGGCCGTATCCATACACGCCGGCCTTCAGCGTGTTCCGGGCGATCACCGCGCCGATCGATCCCTGCACCCCCTCATAGTCCCCACGCTGCACGGCCGTCGAGGCGTTGGGAAGGTCGTTCGCGCCGGGCGCATAATCGGCCCGGTTGTAGTGGAAGAAGGGCGAAAATTGCAGCAATGGCTCGGAAGCAGCGCGGGTAGGAGTAAGAGTATGCACCCAGGTGGCGGCCAGATAGCCGTCGGTTTCATGCTCTCCGTCGCGCAGCCCGCTTGAGTTATAGAGCTGGTTCTGCCAGTCCTCCGGATTGGGGTCGTAGGGAATCTGATAATAGTCGCTGCGAAGCTGGCCCACCAGGCGGAGCTGATTGGCCGGGCTCCAATTGTCGATCCAGGAGCCGAAGCCGCCGTAGCCGTTCTCCGCATCGTGAATCGGATTCTCGATCGCCGGCTCCAGCCCGAAGCCGCTGCGGTTGCCGTTCAGGCTCAGATACCAGGCGGCCTTTTCCGAGTGGTTGCCCAGGCTGAGCTGGTCGTTGCTTTGATAAAAATTGCCGAAGGAGGTCACCAGCTCTCCCTCCCGGTTGCGCTCGAAGCCCGTTCGCGGCGCCACATTGAAGACGCCGTAGGTGCGGTCTCCCAGATCGGCTTCATAACTGCCGCGTTGGGCTCCGACATAGTCGATGTCCTTGGGGTCGATTTGCGGCGCGATGTTGCTGGCGATGTTGGTGTTGGGAATGTCGACCCCGTCGATCAGCCAGCTTAGCTGGTGGCCTCCGCGCATATGGAGCATGTCGTGGGTCATATAGGCGCCGGGAACGTAGTCCGTAATCATGGCCAGGCTGTTGGTGCGGTCGGCGCCGGGGGTGCGGGCGATGTCCCGGCGGCCGATGAGCGTGGTTGGGGTCGCGCTGGCCACGTTGGCGGCCGAAGTTTGCTCGGTGACCGTCACCGATTCGTTCACCCGGGCCACGGGCAGTTGCAGATGCAGCGCCGGCGACATGCCGGAGCTCACGGTGACGACCAGCCGCACCGGATCGAAGCCGTTCTTGTCGGCGGTGATGGTGTAGATCCCGAGCGCAACGGCGAAGAAGCTGAATTCGCCGTCCTGATCGCTCTCGGCCGTTACAACCAGGCCGGAGTCGGCGGCGCGCAGCGTCACCCGCGCGCCGGCAATGGGTCGGTGCTGCGGATCGTGGACCACGCCCCGCAAGGATCCGAGGACGTCGGCCCGTAGAACGCAGGGGGCGACCCAATGCAGGCACGCCGCCATCGCAAACAGCCAGAGTTTCCGGCGCCAAAGCATGTTTTCCTTCCGGGCGCCGGCCATCCTTCCCCGCTCCGCCAAATAGACCCGTGGCCGGCGCCCGGGATGGGAGGCCGCGGCGCAGGCCCCGGATGGCGAGGCGAGCGGGGCCGAGGCGAATGCCCCGGCGATGGACGACGATAGACGAGGGATGGCCAGGCGGACCAAGCGCAGTCCGCCGCGCGATGCGCGCGACTCGCCCGTCCGCCGCCTTCAGCTATGCCGGAGAAGCGGAGGAGCGCGGGAGCGCGAAGGCCGGCCTTGACGCCGGCGCAAAGAGCCGAGGGTGGGCAGCGCGGCGGACCCGGAAACGGTGACCGCAACCGGGAGCGAGGCGGCCGCTACGCAGGCCGCGGGTGGAATGAGCACCGCCTGCAGCGCGCTGCGGCAGGGACATGCCGGGCCTCGCAGTTGAGGACCCTGCGCATCCTGCATGGCGGCCATCGCGGCCATGCCCGGGAGCATGCAGCGATGCGCGCCGTGGGCGCGGCAGCAGGCCGGCAGCGCGCTCCCCGGAGTGGCCAGCGTGACCGCGGTTGCCGCCGGCAGCAACTCGCCCAGCATCCACAGCAACAGCACCGCAGTCATGCGCCGCATGCAGCGAGTTTACATGAAGAGCCCGCAGGCGCATCCGCCCTCTCCAGCAACCGCGGCGACCGGATCCCGCCCTGGCTGCACGCAGAGATTCCGCGCCGCCGGCGGCGGCCCACGGCGAGACCCTGCCGGCGCCCGCATCCACACGCGCACTTGCTACAAAATCATTGCCGCGGCATCTCCGCGACGACTGGCCTCCATCCGGCGTACATCCACCTCGGCCCTCCGCTCAGCTTTGGCTTCGCTAAATTCACCGCCGAACCTTCCTGCAGCCCTCTCCTCTCAAGCGGGAGGCAGGTTCGGATGTACATCGAACCTGGCCTACGCGGCGAGAGCCTCATCTCCGTTCATCGTCGCCGAGGCCGCTTTTCCGTTCAACGCGGCTGGGCAGCGCCAGCGTGGACATCGTGAAATCGCTGCTTCTCTTCTCCGCGATATCTCATGACTTCTTCGTCCAGAAAATGGCGCGCAATATCACGCTCTGCCGACACTCTCATTTCATGCGGGCCCTCGCAGCTTGCTCAATCCCCATACAGAGCAGAAAATTAACGGCAAAACGCGTGAATACTTGAATCGCGAAAGTTGTATGTACCTAACATCGCGGACGATCGGATAGTAACAAAGCGCCGATAACGTTTGTATCTGTAGTTATCGCCTTCAATCAGATAACAGGACTGAAGTTCGATGGGACGCGATTTAACATCGTGTCCCGTTATGACACGGCATGTGGGATCTCCGACTTGAAATGATCCAACTTGAGGCATTCCCTGGCGGTAGGGCGGCTGCGCAATCCGCACCGGGGCCCCTCTTATCGGGAGGTTCCGGTGAGAGGCTCCGGCGCAACGCGTTATCGCCTCGCGGGGAGCGGCGTGGCAACATGCGACAGACCGAAATCGGCAGCCGCCAATCGGCGGCGAACTAAAGAGGAGTGGCAATACCAGCCATGTTTCGAACAATGTGCCTTGCTGCGCATAGGCGATCGATGCCTGCGCTTCTGTTCTTCCTTCTAACGGCCGCTTCCTTCCGCACGGCCATCGGCCAGGGAATCAACTTCTTTGGACCTTTCAACTCTTACTCGCAGAACATTGTGGTGTATCCGCAGGGGATTGTCGCGGACGCCAACGGAAATCTGTATATCACGGGTACGGTGAACCTGACCTACATCCCGGTGGACTCCAGCGGAAATCCGGTCACCGCCAATGAGTTTCAAATCGATAACTGCTGCGGCAATGCGTATGGCCTCGCTATCGATACGGCTAACAACCTGTATCGCCCGGACATCCTATCCGCCGATTACAACGGAGTTCCTTGTGGTGTGGCGAAATATACCTATAACAGCCTGGACAATTTCACCAAAAGCTGTATTGGCTCCGGATGGGTTCACCCCAGCTCGGTTTCCGTAGACGGCAATTTGAATGTGTTCGTGCTGGAAGCTGCGACAGGGACGATTTATAAGCTGACTCCCGGCAGCGGAGGATATTCGCAGACAGCGGTCTACGGGCCAGACACTCTATTGATTGGAACTACCGGGATGTCGATCGACGCCTCGGACAATCTTTATCTGACCTCCGGCCCGAATACGGGCACAACCTCCGGAGCCACCTATGCGGAAAACTCGACGCCGGCTGTCTACAAGCTCACTTTGTCCAGCGGCTCCTATACTCGCTCCAGCCTTGGATCAGGTTGGACAAGTCCTTCGGCAACCGCCGTGGATCATCTGGGAAATGTGTGGGTAAGCGACTACGGCGCCAACGAAGTCTCTGTGCTGATACCTAATGGCTCGTCGTACACGCAAACGCCATATACCTCGATCGCGGAGTTGCGGACTCTGGTCACCAACAAGACTGGACAGCTTTATGGGCTGGCGGCCGGCTCGGGCGACGCCGTGATCTGGACGGGCGGTTCGGAGCCGCATTCCCTGGTGACTCCAAACCTGGGGTCCTCCACAACCGTGCCAGTAACCATTGCCTTTAGCCAGCCGACCGCCGTCAGCAACGTCTCGGTTCTGACAGAAGGCGCGACGGGCCAGGATTTCACCAGTTCCGGGGGCACCTGCGCGGCTCAGAGTTATCCGGCCGGCTCGACCTGCACGGTCGATGTGGCGTTTACTCCGCAAGCTCCCGGCCTGCGCACAGGCGCGCTGGTGATCGGGGGGGCCAGCGGCTCGATTCTGGGTACGGATTATCTCTACGGCGTTGGGAGCGGCCCGATAGCCGCCTTCAATCCCGCAATCATCTCCACGTACGCGGGGACAGGGAGCGTCTGCAATGGGACTCTCAGCGCTTGCGGCGACGGCGGACCGGCGAGCGCGGCGACATTCAACAATCCTGTCGGCGTTGTGTTTGACGTATCGGGTAACCTGTACATCGCCGACACGGACGACTATGCGGTTCGCAAAGTGTCTGCCGCAGGCGTAATCACGACCTTCGCTGGAACGGGATCGCCCTGCGCCAGTCCATCGGATGCCTGCGGCGACGGCGGACCGGCGGCGAGCGCAACGTTTACCGTGCCGACCGGACTGGCGATCGACGGGGCGGGCAACCTGTACATTATCGATTCCGGGGCCAACCGCGTGCGTGAAGTAGCCGCGGGGACGGGAATCATCACAACGATCGCCGGCAACGGCTCGACGTGTTCCAGCCCGACGGCGGTCTGCGGCGATGGAGGTCCGGCCGCCTCCGCCACCTTCAACATGGGACCGCGTGGCGGAGCGGTTGCAGACCAATTCGGCAACCTGGTCATCGCGGACTCCGGCGACAACCGGATCCGAAGCATCAATCTTTCTTCCGGCGTGATCACCACCATTTCGGGCGTCGGAACTGCGTGCAGCTCGCCGACCGCGGCCTGCGGCGACGGCGGCCAGGCCTCCATCGCGCAATTCTCCGACCCAACGGGCATCGGCGCGGACTCCTCCGGCGACTACTTCATAGCGGACACTCTTGACAATCGCATTCGCAAGATCAGCTATCTTACCGGCGTCATCTCAACGGTGGCCGGCGACGGAAATCAATGCTCTCAACTGCCCTGCGGGGACGGCGCAGCGGCAGTCGCCGCCCAGCTCAATGGGCCTGTAGCGGCGGCGACGGATACGGCAGGCGATATCTATATCGCGGATTCCCAGAATAACGTTATCCGCGAGGTGTTTGCCTCGACCGGCGCGATTTCCACAGTTGCCGGGAACTACGCCGCCTGTGGAACTTCGACCGCCCCGTGCGGAGACGGGGCAGGGGCGCCCAGCGCCCAGTTGAACGCCCCCGATGGACTGGCCTTAAAGTCCTCCGGGAACCTTTTTATTGCGGATACAACCAACCGGATTCGGAAGGTGACGGTGTTGCAAACGCCGGCCCTGAGCTTCCCGATGACCGATTCGGGCTCGACGAGCGCACCTCTCTCCATCGGCCTTACGAACATTGGAAACGCCACGCTGGGCTTTTCGAGTGCGCCCAGCCTGTCGGCGGGATTCGCGGAGGCGGGTAGCTCCACCTGCGGAAGCTCGCTGGCGGGAGCCGCCGGCTGCGTCTTCGCTTTCGAGTTCGCTCCTGCGGCGGCGCAAAGCTATAGCGGCAACGCGATATTGACCGACGATAACTTGAATGAGACGAACGTGCAGCAAGTCATCGCCCTGAGCGGCGCCGGGACGGCGCCAGTGTCGGCGGCGACGACGGTGGCCTCGACCACCCTGGTGCAATACTCTGCGGCGACGGCCTTCAGCCCAATCACGGGCTCCGGGGGCGTCGCCC
>JAJYZK010000061.1 GCA_021799945.1 Acidobacteriota bacterium | reverse complement strand
GCGAATCAGGATTCCATCCTGCGCTCCGCGGCCCAGGCCGACCATAACGGACATGGGCGTGGCCAGCCCCAGGGCGCAGGGACAGGCGATGATTAACACCGCAATGGCGTTGATGAAGGCATGCGCAAAATGGGGCGCGGGGCCCCAGAGGAACCAGGCGGCAAACGTCACCACGGAGGAGACCACGACAGCGGGAACGAAGTAGGCCGCGGCCGAATCGGCCAGCCGCTGGACGGGAGCGCGGCTGCGCTGCGCCGCGCCCACCATTTCCACGATCTGGCCTAAAAGCGTGTCGCCGCCGATGCGTTCGGCGAGCATGACCAGACCGCCGTTTCCATTCACGGAGCCGCCAAACACCCTGTCCCCGGCCGCCTTTTCCACCCGCTCGGATTCGCCGGAAAGCATGGATTCATCCACAAAACTGGCGCCCTCGAGCACCGATCCATCCACCGGAACCTTTTCACCAGGCCGGATCCGCAGGCGATCGCCCGGATGGATTTCGCTCACCGGCGCGTCCGTCTCCGCTCCTTCGGCCCCAATCCGCCGCGCAGCCGTCGGAGCAAGCTGCAGGAGCGCGCGAATCGCGCCGCCGGTCTTTCTACGCGCCTTCAATTCCAGAACCTGGCCCAGCAGGACCAGGACCGTGATCATGGCGGCGGAGTCGAAATAGAGATCGAGTTTGCCGGCGGCGTTGCGAAACGAGGGCGGAAATACGCCAGGGGCAGCCACCGCAGCCAGGCTGTAGAGATACGCGGCGCCGGTTCCCATGGCGATCAACGTGAACATATTCGGGCTGAGATTCCGGATCGAGCGCCAACCGCGCTCGAAAAACGGCCACCCGCCCCAGAGCACCACAGGGCTGGCAAAGGCGAGCTCGATCCATCCCACGGCGCGAGGAGAGAAGATTTGCTCCAGGGGGTGCGGGAGCGTTGCAGGGGACACCATGACGGTGAGCAGCGGGAGGGTAAGGACGATCCCGATGCGCAGGCGTCTGTTCATCGCGGCCATCTCCGCCGCGGTCGCTTCGTCCGGATCGGCACCCGCGCCCAGGCCGGCAGCCAGCTCAAGCGCCATTCCACACTTGGGACAGGCCCCGGGCCGAGCTGACCGAACCTCCGGATCCATGGGACAGATGTAGGCGCCGGAGGGCGGAGAGGCAACGGGGAGGGTTTCCAACCGCTGCTGTTGCGCTTCGTCTTGAACTTTGTCGAGAGTTTTTTCTTGAAATTGCGCGAGATATTTCTCCGGCGCGGCGGAGAACTTGCGGGAGCAGGACTGCCCGCAGAAGTACCAGGTGCGGCCCCCGGCCTCCAGCGATGCGGCGGCGGTTTCCGGCGCCACCTTCATTCCGCAGACTGGATCGATCTCCGTATGTCGAGCGGCGGCCATGGTGCGCACCTGAATGGATGCTCGGCGGCCCCGCCAGGATTGAGAATGGATCGGGGCAGGCGCGTCGGCGCCAGCGTCGGCGCCATGGAGCAGCGGGAGCAGCGCCGTCGGGCGGCCGGGTCCCGGCTCCGGCCGCCTGCGGAGCCTTATTCCTCCACGGCCTCCGGCTTTACATTGACGCGGACGTGAGCGGTCACCTCGCGATACAGCTTCAGCGGAACGTGGAACTCCCCAAGCTGGCGAAGCGGCTCTTCGAGCTGCACTTTGCGGCGATCGATGGCAATGCCCTGCCGCTCCAGTTCCTGCGCGATATCCCCCGCAGTGACCGATCCGAACAGGTGCTCCTTTTCGCCTACTTTGCGTTCGAAGACGAGCGCAAGTTTTTCCAGTTGCAGGGACAGGGCTTCGGCATCGGCCTTTTCACGCACGGCGCGGCGCACCGCCGCCTGCTTGAGCTGTTCAATCACCGCTCTGTTGCCCGCCGTGGCTTCCATGGCCAGCTTTTTGGGCAGAAGAAAATTTCGGCCGTAGCCGTCGGCGACCTTCACCACGTCGCCGCGGTGACCCAGATTCGCGACGTCATCTTTCAGAATCACTTCCATACAATCTCCGTTTTTCTCTGCAACAGTGATCGCGCGGCCCGCGGGGCGCCCTCGCCCGGGCGAGAGCCGGCCCGCTTCAGCCTCGAACCCAGTCCCTAGAACCGGGCGGCGAAGGGCAGCAGGGCGATATTGCGCGCCTGCTTGATCGCCCGCGCGAGCGAGCGCTGATGCGTGGTGCAGACGCCGGTGAGGCGGCGGGGAACAATCTTGCCCCGTTCGGCCACAAATTGCTGCAGCAGGCGAACATCGCGATAGTGGATGCCGTCGATCTTTTCCACGCAAAACTTGCAGACCTTCTTGCGGCGGAAGAATTTGCGGCCTCCTCCGCCGGGACCGCCGGGGCGGGCGCCAGGCTGCCGGGGACCGGAAGATGCCGGCCCGGATCCTTCGGGCCGAGGATGGGTGCTTTCCGCAGTCATAAATCTCCTGTTCTTTCTGCGCGCCGCCCGGCGCCGACGGGCTCCGCCGCCGGCCGCGCGACACAAAATAATTACCGTTACAGATACATTCGCCTTCCGGCCGCCCGCGATTTCAGGCGCTGGCGGCTTCGGTGGGCGCAGCCACGGAGGGCGCCGGCTCGGCCGGCGGCGCGGGCGCTGCGCTGAGCTTCTTGCGCGTAGCCCGAATCGCCTTGATCTTGGCCAGACGCTTCTCCTCCTCGTCCATGCGAACGGATATGAACTTGATCACCGGCTCGGAGACGCGCAAGCGCCGCTCGATCTCCGCCACCAGGCTGCCGCCGGCCAGCACGGTCAGCAGCACAAATTGTCCGTCGTTGCACTTCTTGACCATGTAGGCCAACTTGCGGCGGCCGAGCTTTTCGGTAGATTTGACGACGCCGCCCCCCTGGACGATCGTCGCGTCAAAAGCGGCGATGAGCTTGTCGAGTTCCTCCTCCGGCATGTCGGGCCGGACGATGAACATGATTTCATAGGTTCGTTGCATAGGTAGTCGATTCTCCAATCCTCTTTGAGCGGGCCGCAGCCATGCCGACCTGCCGATTGAACGCGCGCCCTATCGCCGGGCGCCCCGCGTCGCCGCATTGCTCCTCTGGTTTCGGCAATGGCCATAGCTCCTTGCTTCGGCGCGTTTTCCGCAAGCTTCCACCGGCCTTATGGCTCGCGCTCTTCGCGGCGGTTGAATGCATTCATGGCCGGGCCCGCGCCTTCCGTCAGAACCATTTCCACCGCGCGCGCCGTGCGGTCCAACACTTCATCGAGAACGGCCAACTGCGACTTGCGCATGGGGGCCAGAACATAGTCCTTCAGCGCGCCGCCGGCCCGCGCCAATGCCTGCTCCCCAGGGGGAGCGATCCCGATCCGGATGCGCAGCCACTCGTCGCTGCCGAGCGCGCCGGAAATGGACCGGACTCCGTTGTGCCCTCCCGAACCGCCCCTCTCCCGAATGCGGATTGCTCCGAAGGGCAGGTCGATGTCGTCGTAGATCACGATCAGATCCTTCTGCGGATTCGCGTCCAGTTCCTCGGTCAGCGCCCGCACGGAAATTCCGCTCAAATTCATGTACGTCTCCGGCTTGGCCATCACCACATCCCTGCCCGCGATTCGCGCCACCGCGGTCAGGGCCCGGCAGCGCCGATTGGCGACCTTCACCCCGCAGTTCTGCGCCAATCGGTCGATGGCCAGAAAGCCCGCATTGTGCGGGGTGAATTGGTGCTCGATCCCGGGATTGCCCAAGCCCACCACCAGCGCCGTACGGCCGACCGCCGGCGCCGCGCTTCCTTCCCCGGCCGGCAAGCCTCAGCCCCTCACTTCTTGGCGCCTTTTTCCGGGGCCGCCTCCGCCGTCTCCTGCTTCCCCTTCTTGGCCACTTCGGGCTCGGCCGGAGCAGCCGCGGCCGCAACATCGGCCGCCGGAGCAACCTCCTCCTTGATGGCTACCACGTGCGCCACCGTGGCGTTGCCATCCGTGAGAAACCTGAGCTTGCCGCCGCGCGGCAGATCGGAGACCCGAATCGAGTTGCCGATGCTCAGGCCGGTGACGTCGATGCCGAGGTGGCTGGGAATATCGCCCGGCAGGCACTCGATTTCGACCTCGCGTAGAACCTGATCGAGGATGCCGCCCTGCGTCTTCACTCCGACCGGGACCCCCTGGAGCTGTACGGGCACCTTCACCCGCATCGCCCGGTCCATGGCGATCCGCTTCAGGTCCACGTGCATCAGGGCGCCCCGGACCGGTTCATATTGCCAGTCGACAATCATCGCTTTGGAAGTCCCCGAGGCGCCGGCGACCTCCACATCGAAGATGGTGTTGTGCCCGGACTCGGAATGCAGGATGCGGGCGATCTGCCGGGGATCCAGCTCGACGGCAATGGACGGGTCCTTCGCTCCATAGAGCACGCCCGGAATCATGCCTTTCACCCGCACCCGACGCGCCGCGTTCTTATTCAACTTGCCCGCACGGGGCCTTGCCGCCACCACTTCGCGTTCCGCCATCACTTCTCCTGCCTCTCCCTCTGCTTCCGCAGGTTGCTTCTCTTCCGCGCCGCGCCGGGATTGCCGGCCGGCCGGCTTGTTGCCATCCCCGCCGCTCGGATCAATCTCCGGAGCCCCTTCCTCGAAATCCGTCAGTTGAAGAGGGTGCTCACGCTGGTCTCCATGTGTATGCTTTCGATTGCCGCAGCCAGCAGCCCGGCAACCGACAGAACCTTGATTTTCCCGAGCTTTCGCGCCTCTTCGCTCAGAGGAATGGAGTCGGTGACGATCAGCTCCTCCAGCCGGGAGTTGGCGATGCGCTCGATCGCCGGCCCGGAAAGCACCGGATGCGAGGCCGCCGCATATACGTTTACCGCTCCTTCGTCGAGCAGAGCCTGCGCGGTCTTCACCAGGGTGCCGGCAGTATCGATAATGTCGTCGATGATGAGGCAGGTCCTGCCCCGCACATCGCCGATCACGTTCATCACCTCGGTCACATTCAAATCCGTCCGCCGCTTATCCACAATCGCCAGGGGCGCCTGCAGTTTGGTGGCGAAGAACCTGGCCCGCTCCACTCCGCCGGCGTCCGGAGAGACCACCGTCAGGTTGGGCAGCCGCATCTCCCGAAAGTAGCTCACCATCACCGGGCTGGCGAACATATGATCTACCGGGATATTGAAGAATCCCTGGATCTGCGCCGCGTGCAGGTCCATCAACAGGGCCCGGTTCGCGCCGGCCGTGGTGAGCAGATCGGCCACCAGCTTGGAGGAAATCGCCACCCGCGGCCGGTCCTTCCGATCCTGCCGCGCATAGCCGTAATACGGAACCACCACGGTGATTCGCCCCGCCGATGCGCGCTTGAGAGCGTCGATCATGACCAGCAGCTCCACCAAGTGCTGATCCACCGGGTAGCAGGTCGGCTGAACGATAAAGACATCGACGCCGCGAACGTTCTCCAGAAGCTGAAAATAAATCTCTCCGTCCGCAAAGCGCTGTAGCCTGGAGTCTCCCAGCGTCAGACCGAGATGCCCGCAGATATCCTCGGCCAGCCTGCGGTTGGCCGAACCGGCAAAGACCTTGAATCGCTTGTCCTCGCCCGATCGTCCCGCACGCTTGCGTTCGGGCGCCGCTTTCACGCGGCCGGGATGTATCCCCGCTCCATCCAGTTCCACCGCCCTGGCCTCATGTTGGGAGGCCGGGGCGGGCGCCACCGCCGTTTCACTCTTCACACGAACCTCCCATGCTGGTTTGCTAGGGTTGTTCCGCCCATTTGTATCGCCGCGGCGGGGCATCCGTTCAAGATGCGCCCTTACCGCTTTACCCGGCAATCGGAATCTGGCTGGGCGACTAGGATTCGAACCTAGACTCAGTGCTCCAAAGGCACTTGACCTACCATTAGTCGATCGCCCAAGCTCGTCCGGCAAACCCTGCGCCGGATCGTCCCGGCAAACGCCGCCCTGCATCACGACGCCCCCGCATCACGCCCCCGGGAAACCTATGTCGTCCCGGGGAAGCGCGGGGCGGGCGTGGGATCCGATATCACCATGGAATCCCAATATTGGCTCCGCGGCAGGGTCCGCGCAACGATTCCGGGAATCCCTTGCCGCCGCAGCCGCCGCAGCGCGGCCTCCGCCGCCTCGTCCTCGGAGTAAATTCCGAACAGGGCGGAGCCCGATCCGGAAAGTGCGGCATACAGCGCTGCATCTGCCGCGCCGGGTTCACCCGCAAGAATACGCTTGATTTCGCCGAGGATGGGATGCTGCGGAAAGACGACCTTTTCAAAGTCGTTTTCAATCCCGGTTCGGACAAGCGCGAGAAGCGGGTTCTCGGCCAGATCCTCCCCTGCGGAGAGGATACCGGAGGAGCCGGGTCCGCCAAATGCCGCAGCGAGAGTCCGGCTCAACTCTTCGATCTTAGACGAAGGCTCCGCCGCCGTCAAAGCGCCTCCCTGCGCCGGGGAGTTCGAAGGCGAGTGGAGCAGGTCCCAGTCGCGATAGGCCCGCGGCGTGGAAACCCCGACCCCGGGCAGCGCGAGCACGCAGGGCATGGAGGGCGGATCCGGAAGAGGATACACCTCCTCGCCACGGCCCAACCCGAGCACGGCGCCCCCCAGAAGGAACAGCGGCACGTCGGAGCCGGCCGCGGCGGCGGCGCGAAACCTGGTTGGGATGGGGAATCGCTGCCCCAATTCCGCCTCCAGACCCAGCAGCGCAGCCGCGGCGTTGGCAGACCCCGCTCCGATGCCGCCCTGCAAGGGCAGTGTTTTTTCAATGAAAATCTCCACTTCGGCCCGCAGGCGCAGCTCGTGCAAGGCGTGCTGGACAATTTTCCAGGCCGTATTTTCCGGACCCAGCGGCACCTGGGGATGCGTGCTGCGCAGGGAGATGGATGGATGATCCGCGGCGCGAGCCGTCACCGTGACTGTGTCGTAGAGAGAAAGAGTCTGGTAAAGCGTGGCGAGCCGATGGAATCCATCCGGCCGCAGCGGACCGATGGCCAAGCCCAGGTTGATTTTTGAATGCGATCGAACCTTCGTCGACATGCTCGCCCGATTCCTTGTTTGATCCCTCTGATTCCTCGCTCGATTTTAGGACCTCCGCCGGGCGAGGATCCCGCAGGCGTCGCACTTTGCTCCGAATGCTCGAATTCGGCGCCCGTGCGGTACCTCGGAGATACCCTTCCCCCATTTTGGCGTTGCCAGCCGATAGCGTGAAGAACGAGACTGCCTTCGATGACGTCCCTCCCCCAGAGAGTCATCGAAGCCGCCATGATCGTGGTGGGCGCCGCAGGTCTGCTGATCCTGATCGCCCCGAACTTCGGCCGCAAGCCGAAGGCCACGCCGGACGGCTGGCAGTTCCGCGTCAAGCCTACCTGCCTGCTCCTATATGTTTTCGGCTTCATCCTCGGCGCCGGCGGCGTCGCCTTCGCCTCGCGGCAACTGCTCTGTCTGGCGGCGCCCAGTTGGCCGTACTGGGTATGCTTCGGTTTTGGCGCGGTGCTCACCCTGCTGGTGCTGGCGGATTGGCCGGCCCCTCTGGTGCTGGACCGTCAAGGCCTGGTCGAGCGCGGCTCCACGGCCAGCCTGATCCGTTGGGATGAACTGAAGGATATTTGCGAATACCGCATGCGCTACGACCGCGGAGTCGTAATCCACGGCTCGGGCGGCAAGCAGATTGTGGTGGCCGAGATGGCCTACGATTGCAGGGCCCTGCTCGATCGTCTGCTGGAGCGGCGCGCGGTTCCGCTGCGCTCCCTGGAGGACGAATCGGCGCCCATTTCGATCTTTCGGGGCGCCCCTCCGCAACCCTGAACCGCGTCGCGAACCCTTTCCCCGGCCACTCGGCAAAATTCCCCGCCTTCGCCCTCCCGCCAGCATCACCAATCTCCTCTCGCCGCCCCAGCGCCCGGCAACGGCCATCGATCCGGCCGCGCCCGCGATCATCGATGCGCACCAGGCGAGAAACCCGTTGAGAAACCGGCAACGAGAAGAGTAATGAGAAGATAGGAGACAGGCGGCTGTGCGCCAGGGAACGGCCTCATGCTGAGAGCGATATCGACACACGTGTTCTTGCGCCAGCGGCTCCATTCCGGGCTTCTGGACTCGCTGGCCAAGGGAGGCGCGCAAGGGATTGAGATCTTTGCCGCCCGCCAGCATTTCGATTACACCAGCCGCGCCCACGTCAAGGAGATCGCGGATTGGTTCCACTCCGCGCCGGTCGCCCCGTTTTCAATGCACATGCCGCTCTTCGCGGATCTGGAAATGGGGCGCGGCGGGTCGCCGTCCGTCAACGTGGTCCATCCGGAAAAATTCCGGCGGATCGACGCCATGGACGAAATCAAGCGGTCGCTGGAAGCGGCCGAAGTGATTCCTCTCAAGTTCCTGATCCTGCATCTGGGCGAGCGGGAGGATCGCTGGAGCCCGCTAACCCTGGAGCATGCCCTTACGGCCATCGAGCATTTGCGGGCGTTTGCCCGCCCTTTGGGACTGAATCTGCTGCTGGAGAACATCTCCAGCGAAGTGACCCAGCCGAAAAATCTGCTGGAGATCGTGAATGCGGGCCACTTCAAAGATGTCGGCTTTTGCCTGGATCTTGGACACGCGCACTTCGGCGAGGGGGCACAGGCGGCCATCGCCGAGCTCAAGCCGATGTTGCGGTCCGCCCATATCCACGACAATCATGGCGGGCGGGACGAACACCTGTGGCCGGGCGAAGGAACCATCGACTGGGAAGGCGCGATGGAGGAGCTGCGCACCGCGCCGCAGTTGATCGCCGCGGTGCTGGAGATCGAATCCCAGCAGGGGGAATCGACGGAATCGGCCTCCGCACGCTCCGCGGAGAGCTTCAAAATGCTGGGCCTATGAGCGGCATCGACGCACCCGGAACGGGGAGAACGGCGCAGGACGATGAGAGCCGGCCCGCACAGCCGCCGACGAGTCCTCCCGTAACCACCATCGCCGAGATCGGGCGACATGAGGGCCGGCGCGTCCTGCTTCGCGGCTGGCTGTACAACCTGCGCGAAAGCGGCAAACTGCTTTTCCCCATCTTTCGCGACGGAACCGGAACCGTGCAGGGGGTGGCTCACAAGGCGGCCGTAACCGCCGAGGTCTTTGAGCGGCTGCGCGGGCTCACCCGGGAATCGAGCGTAGTGGTGACCGGCGCGGTGCGGGCGGACAAACGCGCTCCCGGCGGATATGAAATCGACGTGGAGGACGTCGTCGTCCTGCAGCGGGTCGCCGAGGATCGGCCTTATCCCATCACCCTCAAACAGCACGGCGTCGAATTCCTCATGGAGCATCGGCACCTCTGGATCCGAAGCCCGCGCCAATCGGCCATTCTGCGGATCCGCGCCGAGATCGTCAAAGCCGCCCGCGACTATCTGGACGCGCAGGGCTTTGTGCTGACCGATTCCCCGATTCTGACCCCGGCGGCCTGCGAAGGCGCAAGCACTCTCTTCCCGGTCGACTACTTTGAGGATCAGGCCTACCTGACGCAAAGCGGCCAGCTTTACATCGAAAGCACGGCGATGGCCCTGGGCAAGGTCTATTCCTTCGGTCCGACGTTTCGGGCGGAGAAGTCCAAGACCCGGCGACACCTCACCGAATTCTGGATGGTCGAGCCGGAGATTGCCTTCGCCACGCTCGACGACCTGATGAAGCTGGCCGAAGAGTTCTTGAGCTTCATCGTGCAACGCGTGTTGGCCGGGCGGCCTCGAGACCTGGAGCTTCTGGGACGCGACACGGCCAAGCTGGAGGCGATCCGCGCGCCCTTTCCCCGCATCCGCTACGACGAGGCGGCGGCGATGCTGGCGGAGGCGCATGCGCACGGCCTGCTGGAAGAGAAATTCGAATACGGCAACGACTTCGGATCGCCGGATGAGACGTATCTCTCCTCGCAGTTCGACCGTCCGCTGATGGTGCACCGCTATCCAGCTTCGGTGAAGGCGTTTTACATGCAGCCCGACCCGGACAACCCGAAACTTGCCCTGTGCGTCGACGTTCTGGCGCCGGAGGGGTACGGGGAGGTCATCGGAGGCTCGCAGCGCATCGACTCCCTGGAACTGTTAGAGCGCCGGATCGAGGAACACGGACTTCCGCGGGATGCCTTCGCCTGGTACCTGGATCTGCGCCGCTACGGCTCCGTGCCCCATGGCGGTTTCGGAATGGGAATCGAGCGGGTTGTGGCCTGGATCTGCGGCCTGGAGCACGTGCGGGAGACCATCCCTTTTGCCCGGACCTTGAACCGAATCTATCCGTAGCCGGCGGACTTCGCCGGGGCGCAGGGCCTGAGCGGATCCGCTCCGCCTTCGGCAAGCAGATCCTCTCACTCCGATCCTCTCACTCATGGATGCTCCCGTCGGACTGGCGCCGGCGGAGCGGCGAGTGGGGGCTCTCCCGGCCACGAATTCGATGCCGGATTTGATCCCACCGCCACATCCATGTGCGGCAGGGAGCTGAAACGGGTGCGCGGAAAGGCGTCCGGATAATTCTGCTGCAAAAATGCGATCATCTTTTCCCGCACCAGGCAACAGAGATTGAATTGCTTGCTGGAGTCCGCTGCGCTGAGCAGGCAGCGGATCTGCATGGTCTCCTGCGAAAGATTTGTGACCTGGAGGACGCAGACCCGCCGGTCCCAGTCGGGCGATTCCTCAAGGACCCGCCGGAACTCCTGGCGCAGCGGCTCCACGGGCACAGAATAATCGACGTACAGATACGGGTAACCCAGCAGATCGGATGTCCTCCGGGTCCAGTTTTGAAAAGGGCGGTCGATGAAATAGCTGAGGGGAACGATCAGGCGGCGCTGATCCCAGATGGCCACCACGACGTACGTGGTGGTGATCTCTTCAATGCGACCCCACTCGCCTTCCACGATGACCACGTCGTCCAGCCGTATCGGCTCGGTAAGCGCAATCTGCAGGCCTGCGAGGAGATTGGAGGCGGAGGACTTCGCCGCGGTGGCCAGAACCAGGCTGGCCAGTCCGGCCGAGGCCAGCAAACCCGCTCCATAATGCCAGATGGGAGAATTCCTGAATACCGACAGAACCAGCCCGGCATCGACCATCACCAGAAGGACGATGACCATGCGGCGTATGACCTGAACCTGGGTTCGCGCGCGCCGCGCCCGCAGATTGTTAGAGACGGAAATGTCATACCGCAGCAGCAGTAGATCTTCGAATGCGTAGACCAGGGAGATCATCAGCCAGCCCAGGTCGAGAAACCACACCACGCCCAGACCTTTCTGGATGGCTC